>JASMKJ010000307.1 GCA_030749275.1 Acidimicrobiales bacterium | reverse complement strand
CTACGTGAAGGGTTTAGAGAACCCCACCGAATCGTCACACAACATTGTGCGCTGGTTAGTCAAACACGGCTACAGCGACGACAAGATAGAAAAAGTGATGGGGGCAAACGCCCTGCGAGTACTCGACGAAGTGTGGGCCTAGGTTTCAGCGGGGGTCTCGGCATCTTTCACCGGAGGGCTCTGCCCTAGTTGGGTTAGGGTCGGTCGCGAAACAGACATTGAGAAAGGTGAGACGATGCCCAAGATTGTTCTTCACGGAAAGTACAGCCAAGAAGCATGGGAAGGACTGGATGCGACTGGCACTGCCGCACGGAAAGAGGCTGTGGGGGCCTTGTTAGCGTCCACCGGTGCGTCCTTAGAAGCCATGTACATGATGCCCGGCTCAAACTGGGATTTCATGATGATTGTTGACAACGCCTCCGCGGAATCTCTGGCAGCGGTAAAGAAAGCCGTCGGTCCGACAGGTGCGGTTCTCGAATCGAATGCCACCGTGATTATGACTCCTGAAGAGTTTGACGCGGCAGGCTCGGGTGACTACTCAGCGCCCGGCCAGTAATCAGATTTCCTGGTTTAGTGGTTGAGCGAAGATAATTCGAATGAGCGATATCGACCTCAATGACCCTGCGAGCGTTGACAACCCGCACACTTATTGGTCTCAATTTCGCGAAATGGGACCAGTGCAATGGAGTAACGCGCATCGAGCTTGGGTAATTCTTGGTCATTCAGAACTCAGCGAAGCTTTCCGCGACGGACACCTGCTTTCTGCCGACAGAGTCACACCCTTGGAACGAGTAGCACAGCATCGCCCGTCCAGCTTCGCGAAAGTCGTCGAACTCTTAGGCGGATGGATGGTGTTTCGTGACCCACCACTACACACCCACCTCCGCGATCCGTTACGCAATGTCTTCACACCACGGCGGGTAGCGAATCTTCAACAGACTGTCGGTGGAGTGGTCGACGAAATCGTTGACGGCTTGTCTGGAGAGATCGATGTCCGAAAAGACTTTGCTGGACCGCTGCCTGCCTGGGTGATCGCGGAACTTCTCGGGGTACGACCCGACGAAAGAGACCGGTTTCAAGATTGGTCCGATGACCTAGCGACAATCGTCTTTGCGACTGACCCACACACCATTGCGCCTGAACAAGCGACGGCAGCGGCCGGAGAATTCAGCGAGTTCTTTCAACAGTTGATTGACCGCGAACGCTCTCACCCTTCAGGGACCCTGATGACATTGCTGGTGGAAGGAGCAGGTGACCAACTATCTGATCTTGAACTAGTTGGTGCCTGCACCCTCATTTTGTTTGCTGGTCACGAAACAACAACGTCGTTACTCATGAACACAATGGGGTTGTTAGCGAGTCGACCCGAACTGGTCGAAGAACTGCGAACCAGTGACAAGGAAACGGCTCTGGAAGAGTTTCTTCGCGTTCTTGGACCAACGCGAAGCATGTACCGAAAGGTCGCTGTCGGTCATCAAAGAGGAGGGCAGGAGCTGGCCGTTGACGACAACGTCTTGCTTTGCGTCGCTGCCGCCAACCACGACCCCGCTATTTTTTCTCACCCGGGGGATCTGATGCTCGACCGTGACCCAAACCCGCATCTGACTTTCGGATGGGGTCTTCACCATTGCCTCGGAGCCCACCTAGCGCGCCTCGAGGCGCGCCTAGCCCTCGACGCTCTACTGGCGAAATTTAGGACCTTCGAATCTCTCGGACCTGTCCCACCCATTGAAGGAACAGTCATTTCTTCAATCCAGCAGCCCTTGCATCTGCAACTCAGATAGGACAACTTGGCGTATGACTGACGTTCCAGCGATCACCGTTTTTGATAGGGATGTTCCTTCGGCGGTGCTCACCGCAGAGCTTGACTTGAACGGCTGCGCCATCGTCGAACACCATGTTGATGATGCTCGGATGCAACAACTTCATGCAGAGCTCCAGCCCTATCTGGACGCAGCGCCGTACGGTCGCACCGAGTTCGCGGGACGAACTTCTAGGCGACGCAACGGATTGCTCACTAAATCGGAAACTTGTCGCGAGCTGGCTATTGACCCTCTCGTGCTTGCGGTCTGCGACGGTGTACTTGGCCCAAACTGTGTGAACTACCGACTACACGTCACCATGCTCGTCGAACTGATGCCGGGAGAGGTGCGTCAAGAAATACATCGCGATGGTGAGATCTATCCCGTAAGGCATCCGGCGCCCCCGATGACTCTCGCAGCGTTCTGGGCCTACACCGATTTCACTGAAAAAAACGGAGCCACCCTCGTTGCCCCAGGCTCACATCGGTGGCCCCAAGAACGTCAGCCTGAAGCCCATGAACTGGTGCAGGCGGTGATGCCGCAGGGATCGCTGCTTCTTTACACAAGCAGTGTCTGGCATGGGAGCGAGGCGAACAACTCCGAGTCTGTGCGCACCGGGATGGGCCTCCATTACAGCCTCGGGTGGCTCCGCCAGGAAGAAAATCAAGTGCTGTCGTCGCCACCTGACGTTGCCCGACACTTCCCGGAACGGTTGCAGCGCCTCATCGGATATGACTTCGGAGGGCCGTATCTCGGCTTTGTTGAGCAGGGCAACCCACTGGGGTTACTACGCGACGACGATGAGGGTGACTTTGCCCGTACCGAACCGGCGCTTAACGCACAAAGAGAGAAAATTGAACTGATTCCATTCGGAACAGTGAATGCTGACGGTTAGTCATTGAACTGATCGAGGCGCTGTCGTTTGAGTTTGGTTACTTGAAGACCGACAAGGTCGCCCTCCCTAAGACCACCTAGAAGGTCCAGGGATACTGCCCTAGTTGACTATAAGAGGTGTCGTGGTTCAACAGGCGTGTCCTAGTGTCTTCGTCTGTTGCGGCATCGACCGCTGTGAGGGCCATCGCTAACGCCCCGTCTACCGCGGCCTGATCGGCGACCGGTGTCCGACAGTAAGCAGCAAACTCTGGTTGGTGATTCACAGCGGATCCTGAGTCAAGTCCCAACATTGGGTGGATTGTTGGCATCAGAAGCGACACGTTGGCCATATCGGTGGAACCCGCGCCTTTGCGAGGCGCTGAAGCGAAAGTGCGGCCCAGACTTTCCGCGTTGTGACGATACTTGTCGACAAGGTCAAGGTCGTGAACGAACTCTGAATAAGGAGGCCCCAATGGCTGGATCTCCAATGTTGCACCGGTAGCGGTTGCGCCAGCTTCGAAACAAGCCCGAACGCGAGGTTCAAGTCGAGCGAGTGCTTCAAGGTCCGTTGACCTGTAGAAGTAACGAGCCGAAGCGCTTCCCGGAACAATGTTGGCGGCTTCCCCTCCTCTGGTGACGATTCCGTGAACTTGGTCATCAGGATCCAGATGTTGTCTTAATAGCCCGATTCCAACCTGGGCCACAGTTATTGCATCGGCTGCGTTAACGCCCAAATGAGGTGTCACCGATGCGTGGGCTGTTCGGCCATGAAAGTGAAAGTCGCATTGCGAGATAGCAAGTGTTGGAAATCGATCGCCCTCGCTGGGGGACGGATGCACCATCATTGCCATATTTGTGCCGTCGAAAGCTCCTCTCTCAAGCATCAGAATTTTTCCTCCCCCTTGCTCCTCTGCTGGGGTTCCAAGCACTCGAACAGTAAGTCCAAGGTCATCCGCCACGCTTTGGAGAGCAAGACCCGCCCCCACCCCGGCGGCTGCGATGACGTTGTGCCCACAGGCATGACCTATGTCTGGAAGAGCGTCGAGTTCCGCGCAGATAGTCACGGTCAGTTCGCCACTTCCATAAGTGGCGCTCCACGCGGTCGGTAAGTCGGTAATTTCGGTTTCCACGTCAAAGCCAGCTTCAGCCAACACTTGTGAAGTCATTGCCGATGTTTTGTATTCCTCGAAGGCAATTTCTGGGGTGTCCCACACTTGATGAGAAAGGTCAACGATGGCATCGGCGGCGGCCGCGTTGTCAGCGGCAACTGTTTCTTTGGGATCGAGGGTCATGTCGTGAGCCTAGATGGCAACCAATGGTGCCGCCCTTCGAAGCAGCGAACTTCGGACTTTAGATGCGCCGCTCACCCATTGCGAGGCAATATGAAGCTATGACAGATCACCTTGAGGCCCATCTGACCGCTGCTCCCATGGCGTCCGGCCCAACAGGACCACTACAAGGGCTGCGCATTCTTGATGTGACCCATGCACTTGCTGGACCTTTTGCCGCGATGCTTTTGGCTGACATGGGAGCAGATGTAATCAAGATTGAGCCGCCGAAGGGCGAAATGACACGACATCAAGGACCCTGGACTCGTGATGATGAGGATCGCTTCTATTCGGGGAACTATTCAATGCGAAATCGCAACAAGCGCTCCATTTGTTTGGACCTGACCACCGACCAAGACCGAGAGGTATTTCTTTCCCTTGTGGAAACCGCTGACGGCCTTATTGAGAATATGCGTGCCGGAGTTATGGACCACCTCGGCGTCGGTTGGGAAGTCTGCCACGAACGCAACCCCAAACTGGTTTACGCGGCGATTCGAGGATTTGGTGATCCGCGGATCGCTCCTAGCCCATATGCCGACTGGCCTGCCTACGATCTCATTGCTCAAGCAATGGGTGGCGTTATTGCTGCCACCGGTGAGGACGAAGAGCACATTATGAAAGTTGGGCCGCCTATCGGGGACACAGTGCCCGGCACTATGGCGTCGCTCGGAATGTTGGCAGCGCTTTGGCGAGCCCGCGACACCGGTAAAGGCCAGTTCATCGACGTCGCAATGGTCGACGTGATGATGACGATGTCAGAAGCCAGTCAGATGGTGTGGTCCTACATGGGGCGTCCTATGCGACCAATGGGGAACGGTGTTGACGGGCTTAGCCCTTATGACGTTTATCCCACCAAAAACGGGCACTGTGTGATTGCCACACCCACCCAGCCACATTTTGAGTTGTTGTGTCAACTCATTGGTCACGAAGAGCTCATTGACGATGAGCGAACACGGAGTAACCGCCGCAGAGTACGGAACAAGGAATACGTCGACGAGGTAATCGGAGGCTGGGCGGCATCGTGTACCACTGCAGAAGTAGTGGAAACGCTAGGGAACCAGGTACCCGTAGGACCAGTTTATGATCCGTCCGACTGGGTAGAAGACCCTCACGTGGCAGCTCGAGAAATGCTGGTCCGGGTGGATCATGAACACCATCGCCCAACAGTCATGTTGAATAGCCCCATCAAATTCAGTGACGACCCAGCGGGGATCTATAGGGGAACACCAAGACTTAACCAGCACGGCGACGAAATCCGAGCTGAGTTAGAACAGGACAGCGACTAGGCCCAACGGACCAACAACGGTTTAAGAGATGCGACCTCACCGCAACGAGGGTGCGCCGTTCGCTACTGGTTGATACGAAGACGAGCCGCGGCTGGGGACTCAGCAGCCGCGCCGCGTTGGACCGCTTCTTTGCGGTTTGGTTTGATTGCCACCCCCATTGCGTCTGGCGGTGGATTCTGATCCGCAAAGTACATAGCAATTTTTTGTTTACTGGCGATCCTGCCGCCATTCAGATCAAGTTCTCTGCGGTTAGTTCCCTTTGATGGTTCGACCGTTTGACCATCGATGAACTCGAGATCCCACCACCACTTCTTCACCAGGTTAATTGAACCGTTCCCGACGCGGTCGTCCCACCGGGCGATACTCCTTCGCATAAACGGCAAACGGATCGCGGCCCACAACCACAGCCGTTGCGAAAGGAGGCCTTCAGTGTTGTAGGGACACGTTTTCATGCAACGCCCACATGCGGAGCCTTTGAGGTTACCCAAACGATATTTCGCGCATTTTTCGGCGTCCGGTTTCCACATTTCGTAACCGTTGAACATGACCTTGTCCCCGAAACTGATCGCCCCACAAGGACATTCTCGAGCGCATTTGGTGCATTTCTGACAGAAGTCCTGAAGGCCGAAGTCGATGTGTCGGTCAGAGGTCAGAGGTAGGTCGGTTGTTACAACGACAGATTTAAACCGTGGTCCCACGAACGGATTTAACACCAACTCACCGATCCGACTCAGCTCACCTAGACCCGCATCCAGAACCAACGGTATATGCAGGACATGAGATAGAGCGTTGGTTTGACTCCGAGCTGACCATCCAAGGGAACGTAAGTGTTCAGCAAGCACTCCAGCTATCTCCGCGCCGCGCATGTAGGCCCTCATTGATTGAGCACCAGAGATCCAGTCGTCGCCGGAGGCTCCTTCCATTGTTTCGTAGCCCTGGTCAAGGAGAATAACGATCGCATTTCGGTTGTATGGCTCGATTGCCTCGCCGTTCGCGTCGTGGGAATACCAGGCGTGGTGAGGAATCTTGCAGATGCCGACCATGTCACCGCCAAGTAAATGAGCCAAGGCTTTCACTGCCAAAGCATTAGCGTGCGGATCTTGTGTGTTGGGCGCGGGCTGTTTTGCAACGGGACCATCTTGATGGGGAACCATGGAACGAATCATCGACAGGTACGCCTGAGCTGATGGGGTTTTGAAGGCGAAGACTTTTCGGTCTTCTACAAATTTGGACCCCAAATCTCCATGGGTTGGGCGATCGAAAAAACTAGCTCGCTGAGGTACGCGGGGGACTTCTTCATCAATGATCAAAGTAGTGGCGTCATCGACTCGACGGACGCGCTCCATGGGGTACTCACCCATGTGTAATTGACGGTGTTCTCCCCGCAGTCTCTTCCATCCAGGTCTGGTGCCCCCTATCCCGAACCACCATCTAGGGCCATGAGAACGAAGCCGACCTATCCAAGACGTAGGAGCCAGAGGAGCGTTGGGTGTGACCTCAAGGTTGGTTGTCACAACTCCTAATCCGAACCCCCTTTTCGACCAGGGATTTCGAAGCTCGCCGTCACGTATCTCCACTAGACCGGACTGCAGAGCGACCCGCCCCAAATCGATGTCGCTCGCCCCGGCGGTATGAGCCGTTGCGTTGTAACCCAAGTTTCTGATGTAGCCGGCGGTGATCACCGCAAGTTCGGTGGCTCTGAGATCCGCCGCCGCTTGTTGGCTTCCCAACATCCATGTGTCACCAGGGTTACCGGATTCAACGCCGTGAGAGAATTCGATTAGAACAACTACAGCCCAGCCATGATTTTCTGAATCACCCAACGGGGAATGAGACCACGCTTCGGGAGGCACGAGGCACGTGGCCGCGGCATCGGCGTCGAGAAAATAACAACCAGCTGTAAGGTTCGCTGCAACCTCATCGGGACCACCCGGGATAGGTGCTTGTTGTGGAGCTGGATTACCGCTCCGTCCAGCGTCAAAGAGCTCTTGATAGCGAACAAAACCGCTTGTGACCGCTTGAGGACCTGGGACCGCAGCTTCTCGTGGAGAGTCAGGGGTCTCTCCGGTCCAACCATGGGGGATCGCGTCAGGCGCGAGGCGACGCAGTCGTTCGCCCGGATGAGGTCCTAGATGGACAGGGCGGTTCCGGTGACTGAAAATTCTCATAGCTTCCCCTCCCTGGAGCTTAAGTGGGGCAACGGTGATCAACCAACTCACTTTGGGCTGCGGAACGATTGTCCGAAAGCAGCATCTTGTGTCATCTGTGTCACGTCGTTCATCGGCTGCCCCGAAGGCGGAGGTGTTGCTAAGCGATGGTTCGTTAACTAGACAAGAACAATTCGGACAATGAGTTGAAACGTTAAGAAAAAGGTGGACGTTATGCCGATTGCAAATGTCAATGGTCAATTACTCAATTACTCAGATTCTGGTGGTGAAGGCGATGCGGTGATCTTCAGCCACGGATTCCTGATGGACCTGTCGATGTTCGACGCTCAAATCGAAGCCTTCGGCGACCAATACCGTTGCATAGCCTGGGACGAACGAGGCTTTGGTGAAACACCCGTCGACGGCCCATTTTCATACTGGGATTCAGCCGATGATGCCGTTGCTTTGTTAGATCACCTTGGAATAGGAAAAGCGGTTTTTGCTGGCATGAGTCAAGGAGGGTTCTTGTCGTTGCGCGCAGCGTTGTCGCATCCGGATCGGGTTGCAGGCATTGTGATGATTGACAGCGAATCGGGGGCCTTTAACGAAGAACAGATCGAAGGTTACGGAGCGATGTTCAGCCAATGGCAAATGGATGGTCCCTTAGGAGAGTTGGGTGAGACAGCAGCCGGGATGTTGATCGGTGAGTCTGATCTTGGTGAGGAGTGGATTGCTAAATGGGAGGCCCGTGATCGCTCAACATTGCAAGAGCCCGCTGAAACGTTGTTGTTTCGCGACGACATCACTGACCGAATGGGTGAGATTCAGTGTCCTGTCTTGATCATCCATGGCGAAGAGGATCAGGCAATCCCGATGGAGGCTGCTGAGGACCTGATGAGTCGGTTGTCTGATTGTCGTGGCCTTGTGAGGGTTCCCGGAGCGGCGCATGCACCAAACATGACGCACCCAGACTTGGTTAACGAGGCGATAGGTAGCTTCCTCAGCGAAATTTGACTTGCTCAGCGTTCTTGCTTGTCCAGAAGTCACAAACGGAAGCAGCGAACACCGGTCTTAGTCGCCTGTTATATCAGCGTCCATTCGCCCGGTAGTCGGGTACCCGCGTTGTTCAATCGCCCGATGTCGTGCTGTGACCGATTCGATGATGTTGGGATCGGTGTAGATGTAGAACTCATCGTTGATGACCGCGTCGTGGACAATGTCGGCGACTTCGTGGGGTGGACGTCCCGACGCGATGACCTCCCACATAGCAGAGGCCACGGATTCAGATCGGTCGGTTACCACAGGGGAGGGCACCGTATGGAAGCGTTCAGGTCGGCGGGCCTCATCGTGCATGATGTTGGTCGCGACCGGACCCGGACACAATACGGAGACGTGAACGCCGGGGGAGCGCGTCGCGAAGTCGTGAAACTGACACTCAGAGACAGCTACTACAGCGTGTTTTGCCGCGTAGTAGGCAGCACTGATCACAGCGCCCGAGGTGAGTCCCGCCTGTGAAGCGGTGTTGACGATGTGGCCATCTCCATGCGTAAGAAGGTGGGGACCGAACGTGCGGATCCCGTGGATGACGCCCCAGAGGTCAACGTCGAGGACCCATTGCCAATCCTCGATGGTCAGTTCATGTGGCGCGTGACCTGGAGGTCCAGCGACACCAGCGTTGTTGCAAACTAGGTGGGCCCGGTCGAAGTGATCAACGGTGAACGTCAGCAAATCTTCTACCTCGGATGCCACTGTGACATCGACAGGTAAACCCGCCGCGGGTCCCACTTCAGAAACTTCGGCGACAGCGACATCAAGCGCCACCTCATCGATGTCAGCTAGAACGACGCTCATCCCTGCCTCCGCCCAACGTTTGGCCATGGCCCGGCCGATCCCACTCGCGGCACCGGTCACAACAGCGGTCTTACCAGCTAATTCCTTCACGATGTCCCCCTTTGGTCACGCTAATAGATTCCACCCTGGGCCTCTACAACAAAACATGTCACCATTGACCATGGTCAAGGCCCTTCTCATCGTTGATGTTCAACCGACATTTTGTGAAGGGGGACCCCTCGCTGTGGAAGGCGGCAACCGCGTAGCTGCCGAAATTGCAGCTCTGATAAGCGGCGACCACGAATATGCCTTGATAGTCACCACTCAGGACTGGCACATAGACCCCGGAGACCATTTTTCCGAAGATCCTGATTTTGTGGATTCATGGCCGCCGCATGGAGTCGCGGACTCTCCCGACGCTGCCTTGCACCCTGAGTTGATCAAGGTGGCACATCGCATTGATCGAGCGGTCCGAAAGGGTCATTACGCCGCCGCATATTCAGGCTTCGAAGGCGACACTGATGACGGAACGTCGCTGACCACGCTCCTCCAACGTGCCGAAGTTACAGCTGTTGATGTTGTTGGTTTGGCTTTCGATCATTGTGTGCGTGCTACTGCTCTCGATGCCATCGGGGCAGGACTTGCGACAAAGGTTCTTGTTGACCTGACCGCCTCGGTAGCAATTGACACAGCGCTCTCGGCTCGAATGGAACTCCATGAAGCTGGGGTGGTTTTAGAGGAGTGAATCGGGTTGCGTTGGACTGCTTTGCCACTGAATCAGGGATTCATGACTTCCCGAAGCGAGTCCGCTGTGTGGTCTGTCAGAATTAGGTAATCCAATATGAGTGGGGGAAATTATGGCCTATACAAGTGCTCTTACATTGAAGGTGGCTGATCTCGATACCTTCATAGCGAGCTGGAATGATTACGGAAGAGAAGCTTCGTTGCGATACGCGACTGATGTCTGGATTTCCCAATCAATCATGTCGGGTGAACGTGCCGGTGAGGTTTCGGTTTTGTATCGCTGGGACTCAATTGATTCCGCAATGGACGGCGTTGTCGCCTTACGAAATGATGATGGTATTCGAAAGTCGCTTGGTGACTCAGGTGCGGAAACAGTACGTCGCGTACTGGTCCGGGTAGATGCTGAGATGGGCGAACGGGGAGGCAAGTATTCGACAGTCATTACCTCCACTGGTATGCCCCCAAGCCCTGAAGACCAGGCAGCTGCAGTCGGCCGCGTCTGGGAAGTGGTGTCGAGAAATGGAGCGATCGGACAAATGTGGGGTCAAGCCATTTCCGCTGGACCGATGACCGGTACATGGATCTTGGCGACGCACACCGACTCGTTGGATCAACTTCTTGAGGGCACAGCAGAGATCATGGCTAGCGCCGAACAACAGCAGTTCATGGCTGATCACAACATCGTCATGACCGGTCGCGCGATGTCGAGGAACCTAGGCTAGGTCTCGTCGGTAAACAGGTCACAGAGGATCTCAAGGATCACCAAATTCCTTGGGGCTCGACTTATCCGAGTTGCTGGTAAATGGTGGAGACAACATCAGGGTCGATTGAGGCCTCTATGAGCACCGGAATGCCTGACTTTCGGTTATTGACGACGTTCATAGCGGCATCAATATCGTCAAGCGACAGGATTCTTGCGGTATCGAATCCCATGCTGGCCGCGACCGAACAGAAGTCTGGCCAATCGTGTAGCGAGGCAGCAGGGTCGAGACCCTTCGCTACCAGCTGGATATGTTCAGCTCCATAACAGTTGTCGTTATAGACAACCACGATGAGGTCAAGTCCCAGATGAACTGCTGTAGATAGTTCTGTGAGGCCGCCCATCATCAAGCCACCATCACCAACACAAAACACTGTGGGCCGATCGGGGCGGGCCACGGCTGCCCCGATCGCCGTGCCAGTGCCCAGACCTATCGAACCAAAAGCGTGACTGGTCACAAAATCCTGAGGCTCGGGGACCGACAACGTGAGGGCATCAAACATAAAACGGCCACCGTCGATCACCACTTGGCGGCGTTCAGGCAGTCCTACGTCGAGGCGTCTTGTCAGCGTCCGGGGATCAACTGCCCCGTCGTAGCTCTTGTCGTCAAATGCTCCCGTGGGATCAAACTCCCGCAGCTTGCTTTCCAAATCGGAGGTCCTAAACCCTGAAGGTGTGTGTTCAACATCCAAAAGCATCTCAGCCATGGCTTCAGCGACCACCTTCGCGTCGCCCACAACCCCGACATCAACAGTGACAAACCTATCGATATGGGTTGGATCAAGATCAACGTGAACGACACGCTTACCTGCAAGCATCATTTGATTTCCGGTTGTGAAGTAGTTCATTCCCGCGCCGAAAACGATCAAGCAGTCAGCTGCCGCGAACGTCTCCGCCGCAACCGGGTGACTCAACGTCCCGTGAATCCCTAAATCGAACGGTTCACCTCGAAAAAGTCCCGTAGCAAGTAACGATGCAGATAACGGTGCCCCTAACACGTCACCGAGGCGAATCAACGCTTCCCTGGCCCCGGATGTCACTGCGCCCCGCCCGGCCAGAATCACCGGCCGCACAGCGGAAGCCAGCAGTCCCAGTGCAGCGTCGAGCTGGTCTGGATCGGGAGCGAGACGCACCGGAGGTGGGTTGAAGACTGGGTGAGGCTGATACTCCACGTCGTCCCATTCAACATTCAACGGCACGTTCAAGACAATGGGCCGATGTTCGAAATATGCGCGACGTACCGCAGTGGACACGTCTTCAGCGATTGTCGCTGCGTTGCGGACCGGCTGAAACCCCGCTCCGGTAGCAACGACCAAAGCATGCTGGTCAAGGTTTTGGAGGTGCTGCTCATTTTCGATCGGGGTATCACCAGCGACTACCAAAATCGGGGTCTCGTTTTTCGCTCCCTCAACCAACGCCGTGATCGTGTTTGTCAACCCCGGACCATGAGTTACCGTTGCAACCCCGATACGGCCGGTTGCCTTGGCCCAGCCCTGCGCCATCAGCACAGCGTTGGCTTCATGTGTCGCCGAGACCAAGTTCACCCCGTGTTCTCGTGCCAGGTTCTCCCCTATGAACAAATTCCCGTCGCCGAGAACGGCAAACACGGTATCGACACCGTTATCCACCAACGCTCGAGCGACTGCATCGTGTCCCAACATGACGAACATTCATCATATTCGCCGTGATTCTCCTAGTTGGCTCAAACATGTTCGCCTTACCAACACTGCGGCACGAAAGATGAACCGTTAGACGGTCACGACCTCTAGTTGGGATGCGGACCGGCAATTAGGGACCCTTTGCCCTGAAATATTGTTTTGATGGCAGCGGTCCTGATGGACTGACAGACTTTCAACTATGTCAATCCACTTTGGTCTCACTCTTCCGCAACGGGGTGCATTTATCGGACTCGGGTCCATTACAGATATCTTGCGTCTTGCTCCCCGAGCCGAAGAGAGTGGTCTGTTTTCTTCGGTCTGGGTGGGGGACAGCATCACAGCCAAGCCTCGTCCTGAAGCGATTGCGCTATTGGGCGCGCTGGCGGGAATGACCGAACAACTTCGGCTCGGCGTTGGGTGTATGGCGAGCTTCCCGGTCCGGGATCCGGTACTCTTCGCCTACCAGTGGGCGACGCTGGACATGATTTCGCGAGGACGAATGGATCTGGCTGCTTGCACCGGGATTGTCTCAGCGGACGGTG
>JASMKJ010000306.1 GCA_030749275.1 Acidimicrobiales bacterium | reverse complement strand
CTCCGGCTCTATGCTCACTCCTATGGTCCAACCGAACGACTTAGAAGAGGGCACAGCCCAGCAACTCGACTTCAACAAAATCGGTGCAATCGGCCGAGACGGGCACCAAGTCATTCCCGTAGTTCTTCAAGAGGTCGACTCAGGCGACGTGTTATTCGTGGGTTACGCCAACGAAGAGGCGTTACGCATGACTCTCGAACTCAAAAGCGCAGTGCTCTATTCGACTTCTCGAAACGAGATCTGGCACAAGGGTGCCACTTCGGGAGACACCTTATCTCTGGTAGACGTTCGTGTTAACTGCGAGCAGAACTCGCTGCTGTACCGAGTTCGACGAGAAGGACAGGGCGCGTGTCACACTCGCGATCAGGACGGCTCCACAAGATCCGGCTGTTACTACCGTGTCGTGGCCAACGATAACGAACTGTTTTTCGCGGAGTAGCTAATAAGTAACGACGTGACGTTGCTCATAGAAGACTCAGCCGGCTTCTGACACCTGGATTCGAGTCTCCGCCCATTTCTTAGTAGCTGCAGCGTCAGCGTCATCAGAGTCCGCGGCAAGGGCCTGCTCAGCGGATTGGAGGTCTGATTGAGCATCTGCCACATCAATGTCCTGCGCTACTAGGGCACCGTCACTAAGAATCGTCACAGCGTTGCCGCTCACTTCAACAAATCCGCCATTGATAGCCAACGACACCACACCGTCGTCCGCCCAGAGTTGCGTTTGACCTATATCAAGCGCCCCAATAAATGGCGCATGGTTGTCCAGAAAGGCAATGTCCCCGTCAACGGTACGGGTCACTACCTGAGAACATTCTCCTGAGAAAAGCACCGCTTCGGGTGAGACAAGTTCAACTTGCATCTATCAGCCTCACTTACCAATCAAGACTGTTCTAGTTCGCGGGCTTTAGCCATTGCTGATTCCGCATTGCCGACATTCAGGAAAGCCTGTTCAGGAAGGTGATCAAGATCGCCGTTGCACAACATTTCGAACGATTCAATCGTCTCATCGATCGGCACGAAGATTCCTGGCATGCCTGTAAACACTTCAGCGACGAAGAAGGGTTGAGACAAGAATCGTTGGATCTTGCGAGCTCTATCAACTGTGATCCTGTCTTCTTCGGATAGTTCATCGAGACCAAGGATGGCGATGATGTCTTGAAGTTCTTTATAACGCTGCAAGATCTCTTGAACCCGACGAGCCACGGCGTAGTGCCTGTCTCCTACGACCTCGGGAGTAAGAATCGTTGACGTAGATGCCAGGGGATCCACGGCCGGATAAATACCCAACGACGCGATTTGACGA
>JASMKJ010000305.1 GCA_030749275.1 Acidimicrobiales bacterium | reverse complement strand
GGGGTTGGAGCATCAATACGGCCGAGAACTGCGCCCCCATCTCGGCGATGTTCCATCCAGCGGCATCTACTGACACGACATCACGGTGCACTGATGCCCCTGCCCCGCTCCCATGTATCCGGAGGGAGCCTTGCCCGTACTCTTGGCCCTCCGGATCGATGGCGGCAATGACGGGACGGTTGAAATGGGACTCAAACATGAGGCGAATCCGGTCTCTCACATCGCCGTGGCCATGATTGAGAACAGAAGCGATGAATGGTTCGAGTTCTGCGGCACGAGAAAAATAGGCGGGTGGGTCGTTGACGGCGTCGGGTAGGTAGACCCCAAGTGTTGAAACAAGCGCGTTGCCAGATCTGAACGTGGTCTTTGGTGCTGTCTCAAGGGCCGTGGTTATTTCTAAGCACTCCGATTCGTCGAGAAAGCCAGGGAATGCGGCGTAAGGAGCAGTCCCTTCCCAAAGGCTGGCGAGAATCGCATCGGTCGACGACCGAGATCCTGTTAAGTCGATAGGTGGCCAGGCTTCGCCCACTGAGTGACCTCACTCTTGCAGCAGGAATGTTCGCTGGTTATGATAGTTTATAACAACCAAAGTTTGCAATAAGCAAACTATTCAACAGTCCGGCGGCTTCATCGTCGAGAGGAGTCGAAGGGGCTACATCATGGTCGAGTACGCAGTCAAGACTCCACCCCACCACGCGACATGGCAAGAATTCCTCGATGTGTGGCTAGTCGTCGATGAGTGTGACGTATTCGCTCAAGCTTGGACCTTCGATCACTTCTACTCTCTAGGGGGGGACATGTACCCGGGGAGTGGGGACTCGCTCGGGCCCTGTCTGGAAAGTTGGACGATGCTCGCCGCCCTTGCCCAGGCAACGTCTCGGGTCCGCATCGGGAGCATGGTGAACGCCATGCATTTCCGACACCCTGCCCTTACCGCGAAAATGGCTGCAACGCTTGACGTCATTTCTGGGGGCCGTCTCGACCTCGGACTGGGCGCTGGCTGGAATCTCGAAGAA
>JASMKJ010000304.1 GCA_030749275.1 Acidimicrobiales bacterium | reverse complement strand
GCTCAAAGTTGTCTAGGCCGTAACTCTCCCGAACTTGGTCCCACGTGAGCCCATCGGCCTCGCCGAGTCGAAACTCTTCTAAATCAGGATGAATGTTGATTTCAAGGTCCAATGGATTAGCCCCGAGAAGGATGTGAGTTGTCTCCAAGGCTCTGGGCAGTGGTGAGGAGTAAACAACGTCGAAGGAAGGCTCGTCGCCAACTTCAAAGCGCTCACCTAAGAGTTGCGCCTGTCGTCTTCCCTTGGGTGAGAGACCGCTACACGTCTTCGGTCCCCCTACAACTCCATCAACCATGACATTTGACTCACCATGTCGGATCAAAATGAACCGAGTTGCGTTTGGGGTAGAGGCTGCGTTAGGCATCGCCGAACTTTAGGCTGAGAAAGAGACACTTGGGGCTCTTATGGTGCCTTGTTATTCGCCTACGATCCGAGATATATCTTTTGACGTAAAAAGGAAGCAATGGCCGAACTTGAAGTTGAAGTTAGTGCTGCTGAAGTTGGCGTTGACCAAGAACGAATTGAACGGCTAGGTGCCCACCTTCGCAAATATGTTGATGACGGGCGTTTGCCTGGGGTCAATGTTTTGGTTAGTCGGGGTGGCAAGATCGTTTACCGCTACATGCATGGATTTCGTGACCTGGAACGAAAACTACCGGTAGAGAGCGACACCATTTATCGGTTTTATTCGATGACAAAACCCATCACTTCGATAGCGGCAATGCAGCTTTATGAAAAGGGATTACTGCAACTGAAAGACCCGATATCTCGGTGGCTTCCGGCGTTCTCCGATAGCCAAGTATTCATAGGGGGTGATGCCCTTCGCCCAGAAACGAAGGACGCTGCACGAGAAATCACAGTTCACGACTTACTGACCCACACAAGTGGCCTCACTTACCACTTCCATATGGCTAATGCTGTCGATGAGATGTATCGACGAGCAGGGTTCGACTGGACGACCACCCCCGGAGACCTAGAAAATCAGTGCGATGTTTTAGCTTCGCTTCCCTTACTTTTCGATCCGGGCACAGAGTGGAACTACTCGTATTCAACCGATGTTTTAGGACGTGTGGTTGAAGTTGTCAGTGGAGTCGATCTCGACACCTATATGCAAGAAAATGTTCTTCGGCCTCTCGGTATGGTCGATACAGGATTTCGTGTACCTGAGGGACAAGAGTCGCGATTTGCTTCATGCTATTACCCGCAAGGTAAGGACAAACGAGCGGCCCTGCTAGACGACGCCCAACGCTCACGATACTTAAGGCAGCCAGTGGGACTTTCCGGGGGCGGGGGACTGGTGTCTACTCTTGCGGATTATCACCGATTTACGCAGTCGCTGAGCAATGGCGGTGCCCTAGATGGGCGAAGGATCATCGGCAGGAAAACCTTGGAATTTATGACGAGAAACCACCTGCCAGGAGGAGTCGACTTGACAGAGTACGGTCGACCCTTATTTTCTGAGACGACATATGACGGCGTAGGTTTCGGACTCGGATTTTCGGTAGTCATAGACGCTTCGAAAGCCAAGGTCTTGAGTCAAGAAGGTGAATTCGGTTGGGGTGGAGCGGCGTCGACCGCCTTTTGGGTCGACCCTGTTGAGGATCTGACCGTTATTTTCTTGACTCAGCTGTTGCCATCCAGCACCCATCCACTTCGGCCGGAAATGAAGGCCTTGGTGTACCAGTCCCTCCTCTGATTTTTCAACTTACGCTTTAAGCGCAACCCTTGGTGTTCATCTAGATTTCCTCTTGGTTCCCGAGGTGAAAGTGAACTCGCAAGATGAGCAAACGATATTTTTTTCAAATTTCAACTGACCCTGACGTTGACCCCCGCAAATGCGCTGTAGCCATGGCATGCGCCGCCCAGGCAGTGTCGGATGGCCACAGCGTAAATGTGTTCTTTGCCTCCCACGCCGTCAAACTCCTTCAAAGCGAGTTCATCGGGGGATTGGACGAGCGTGTTTCTCAAGATCCCGGATTTTGTAGGGGGATGCTTGGAGCATTGATGGACGGTGCTGAAGGAATCTACTGTTCGACTGGTTCGCAGGCAGCCGTTGGTGTGACAGTCGACAACGCCGATGATGTGCTCGTCGACGGATTGAATCTCAACTGGAGCGGCCCACCCGGGGTCATAGCGCTGAGCTCTGACGCTGACGTTTCCCTGAGTTATTAGATCGAAACGACACAGCGCGCCGTCACCTCCCGGCGGTAGCCATCCTTGGTCGCGGCCTCGATAACGTTTCCGGTTACTCTCCTAACCATGAGCAACGAAGAGACACGCGAGTTCGATCTCGTGATTGTTGGCACCGGATCAGGCAACAGCATCCCTGGACCGGAATTTGATCACTGGAACATAGCGATCGTGGAAAAGGGCTTATTTGGTGGGACCTGTCTGAACGTCGGATGCATTCCCTCAAAGATGTTCGTTTATGCAGCTGATGTCGCCGAAACCATTCGTGCATCGGCCATCTACGGAATTCAAGCTGAAATCCAAGGGGTTGACTGGCCGGCAATTCGTGACCGCGTATTTGGGCGTATTGATCCGATAGCGCAGGGCGGAGAGGAGTATCGAGTCGGTACAGAATGCCCAAATATTTCAGTGTTTAAAGGAACAGGCTGTCTGGTAGATGAGAGAACCCTTGAGGTGACTGATGAGAACGGCCAAATTGTTCGCATATCTGGCCGTCATGTTGTTTTGGGCGCCGGGGCAAGCCCTTTTGTCCCGCCGTATCCAGGCCTTGAAGATGTGCCCTTTCATACGTCGGACACGATCATGCGAATCGATTCACTTCCCGAACGACTAATTATTTTCGGTGGAGGCTATATAGCGGCGGAGTTGGGCCATGTCTTCTCTGCATTCGGTTGTGAAGTAACCCTCATCAACCGAGGTGATCGTCTTTTGCGACGTGAAGACACTGACATAGCGCGTCGATTCACAGACATAATGGGTCGAAGAATCGATGTCCGTTGCGGGAGTGAAGTCACACAGGTAGAGCAGCGAGGGGATGTTTTTCGTGTTGAGTTCCGTAGGGATGCCGCGAACGAAACGGTTGAAGCGGACGCGCTTTT
>JASMKJ010000303.1 GCA_030749275.1 Acidimicrobiales bacterium | reverse complement strand
TGCATAAAACCATGCCGACTGACGGGTAAATGACCTCTGCGGACACACCGTCGCGGTCTTGGTCGGCCAGTCTGTAATCCGAATCCCAACCACTTCGGGGCAGTTCGTCCCACTTGGCTTTGGGGTTGAGTTCCTCTGGAGCCTGGCCGGCGGCGGCAATGAGACCCATGTTGATTGTTCGTTTCATACCATCGATGACGTAGAGATCGCCCTTGTCCTCTGTCTCAATTACGTGCGGGGCTACGTCTCGCCATTTGGGGTCGATGTAGTCGGTATAGGTGTTGGGAGCCTCAGCAATATGTGAATCCGCTGAGATGATCGGATAACTGACCTTCATAAAGTCCCCTTTGCCGGTATAGGCATGCTAGTGAGATCACGAGACGCACGTGGTTCCGGTGATAGCAATGGTGCGTGTCCGTCCTGAAAACGAGGATTCAAGATCT
This sequence comes from Acidimicrobiales bacterium, assembly GCA_030749275.1. Classification (GTDB taxonomy): domain Bacteria; phylum Actinomycetota; class Acidimicrobiia; order Acidimicrobiales; family Poriferisodalaceae; genus UBA6944. Next base: position 2,490 of record JASMKJ010000303.1, on the reverse strand, counting down.
CGAAAAGCTTCTTGTCCTTTGTTTCGCGACGTTCTTGGTGATGGCCGGTCAGGGAGTGGTAGGACCCGTGGTGCCGCTCTACGCCCGAGACTTCGGAGTCAGCGCATCAGTCGTCGGTCTGACCCTGACAGTTTTTGCTCTCGCACGGCTAATTCTTAACGTCCCAGCTGGCCTGATCGCTGATCGATTCGGAAGGCGAATCTTACTTATCGGCGGTCCCATCTTGACGTCTATCGGTATGTTCGGTTCAGGCTTCGCTAATGGCATCGGATCCCTACTCATTTGGAGGTTTGTTGCCGGGGCTGGCTCCGCGTTTTATATGAGCGGAGCGTTGATTTATCTAATCGACATCGCACCGCCAGACCGTCGAGCGCGGTACGTGGCTACTAATCAATGGGCCCTCAGTGTGGGGGTGGCATTAGGGCCAGGTGTCGGGGGCTTGGTTGCAGAACGTTGGGGTCTCGCAGCTCCTTTCCATGTTGTTGGGGTCGTTGGGATTGCGACCGCCATTTACGCCGCTTATCGACTTCCAGAAACTAGAGGATCTCAGCAATCAATCCCGAAGGACAGCGACACCAAACGTGAGGTAACGAAAATCGTTCGCAGCGGACCATTTCTGGCAATCGCATTTGTTACAGGGACGATTTTCATGACTCGAGCCGGAACTCGAGCGACGTTGGTTCCGCTTCAAGCAGATGAGGCTTTGGGGTGGGGACCAGGTGAGATCGGTTTGGTATTCACGGTCACGGGGCTAATGACTCTCTTTACTTTGTGGCCCGCTGCGTGGGCGACAGAAAATATCAGTAGAAGTTCAGTGATTCTTTTTTCCGGAGTCGCAGCAGGTATCGGAACCTTTGTCATCAGTTTCAGTGCAACGCCACTGTGGTTTGTTGTCGGAAATCTCGTTCTGACTCTAGGGACGGGGACTGCAGGTCCTGCACCGGCGGCGTTTGTTGCCGATCTGTTTCCTGAAAGGCTCCGCGGACTGGGGGTGGGTCTATATCGGTCAGCGGGAGATGTTGGTTTCGTCGTGGGACCACCAGCATTGGGTTGGTTAAGCGACGCAGCGTCCATGTCCACCGCTTTTCAAACCGCTGGCTGTTTAGTTGCCGCTGCGGGGGTGGTTTTCGTCGTAGTGACCCGAGGATCGCGACTAGTAGATACGTGACGATCCGTCGCCCGTGTCCCCTGATCGTGCGTCTTGAAGGTCTCGGTGGCTACCTTTGGCGAGCACCGCTACATCACCACTGATTGTTTGCATCATGAAGCCCTTCTCTCTGCGGTTGGGTGCCAAACCGACAGTCGAGTGGATACCTGCAACTTTTCCGGCGTTGTTGCAACGCTCGACTATGTATTCAAGAACTTCTTTATATTCTTCGTTGTCATCGCTATAAGCCGGACCGTATCCGTAGCTCAATGACAGGTCTGCTGGGCCTACGTAGATGGCGTCAACTCCTTCCACGGCAAGAATTTCGTCCAAATTTTCGACAGCGTCGCGAGTTTCAATCATCGGAATGCACGCGTTGGTGTCGTTAGCTGTGGGGTAATACTCCTCACCAAGACTTCGGGCCCGCCCGCCGATAATCGTTGGGCCATGACTTCTCTGTCCGAGAGGTGGGTATTTGGTGGCATCTACTGCTCTGACCGCTTCTTCGACTGAGTTGACCATTGGGATGATGATTCCTTGCGCGCCAGCGTCGAGCATGCGACCGATGATGCCTGGTTCGTTCCAAGGGACGCGGCAGATGGGAGTGCCCTTCTGGGTCATCGTTATTGCTTGCAGCATCACTGTGGCCACTTGGTAGTCCGCCATCCCGTGCTGCATGTCGATGCACACATAGTCGAAATCGACACGGGCTGCTATTTCAGCTGCGTGGGAATCCGGCAATGACAGCCACGTACCGAGTACCTCCTGATTCGAGGCCCACTTTTCCATGAGTGTGTTTGACATTTCGCGCAGCTTTCCGGGACTGACGCTGACGTGGAGTCAGCAAGGACAAGACACTTCATTGTTGTTCATGAAGGGTCCCGAGACCACATTCTGCCGCTGATTAGTGACGGCGGCTGTTGTTACTGTTTGGCGAATTCACGACTAGGTGATTGCATGTCAGTTCTGTTATGGCTGTTTTCTTGTCACTGGTCACCGCCTTGCTTTATGGCTCTGGCGACTTCTTGGGTGGCCTGACATCCAGGCGAAATTCTCAGATCCAGGTCCTCATCACCATTTCTCTGGTTGGAGTTGCTCCTTTGTGGGTTCTGGCTCCACTTGTTGCTGACAGCGTCAGTCTCAACGATTTGTTTCTCGGTGCCGCTGCCGGACTGGCCGGAATAGCGGGTTTGGGTCTTCTTTATCGGGGCTTATCTCGCGGACCTATGTCAGTCTTTGCGCCCTTGACGGCAATAGTTTCTGCTGCCTTCCCGGTCATCTGGGGTTTGGCACGCGGTGATCAACAAATTTTTCGAACCTGGGTCGGCATTTTCCTTGGGTTA
>JASMKJ010000302.1 GCA_030749275.1 Acidimicrobiales bacterium | reverse complement strand
TGGGGGCCTGAAAGATTCGGCCAGACAGCCTTTCTGAGACTCCATCCGACCCCCCCCATCGTTAACTCGAGGCTGTCTGAGGAAGAGGGGGTAGGCGACATTCGCCTGTCGTCAATTGCCCGGTAGGTAGCCCCAGCCGGTGAGGCCCTTCTGGCAGTCCTGCTGGTCGGCTCACAATGCGGCTTGCAATCTGACTTACGATCCTCTCATGGTTCGTAAATTATTTAGGTCAGCCGTTGCAACGGCTGAGGACCGGGGAGCCTGAGCATTGGCACCGCGAAAGCCGTTGGTAGTCGCCCAACTTGAACGTTGGCAAAAAGAACTTGTAGATCTCACCAGGCGCAACGGCCTGCTGTATTTCCGGCACCTGAAGACTTCCTCATTCGGGTTCAAGCAATCTGCGTCAGCGATTCAACGAGGTCTCGGCGGATCAGGAGCCAGCGCGGGTTGGTCGTTCTACCTCCCGGAACCGCCTTCAGACGAAGAAGACGGTGAGACGAAGGAATACAAACCTGATCCGCCCCGTTCCGATGAACTGGTGGTCGCTCGACCCGCCAACCGATACCGCCCACAGATAGAACGAGGTCTCAAATATCTGGCGGCTCGAACTCAGGCATACCACCTGGACACTGGAATTTGGACTCTTTATCTGGGGTTAGGGCTCCTGTCCTGGCATGACGGCCACGAAGACATCACAAGCCCGCTGCTGCTTATTCCTGTCCAGATCGAGCCGAGAAGTGGAAGCAAGAACTGGCGGCTGATCAGTTCCGACAACGGAGATACAACCCTCAACCCGGCCCTAGCCCTGAAACTCCAAGAGGACTTCAACATCGGCCTTCCAACGCTTGACCAACTTGATGACTCGTCCTGCAGAACAGTTTTCGAGGCAATTAGAAAGGCAATCCGCAAAACGCCCTGGACTGTGGAAGAAACAGCGGTTCTTCGCACGTTCACCTTCCACAAAGAGGTCATCTATCAGGACCTGAAAACCAATCACGACACGATCTCGGGTCATCCACTGGTGAAATTGTTGGCCGAAGGGCCAAGAAGCAAGGCCGCACAATCGATGGGCTTCACGCCAATCAGCGACGACCGGCTCGACGAAGTACACCCCCCGGAGCGTCTAGCCAGCATCCTCGACATCGATGGAACCCAGCGACAGTGCCTGGCAGCCGCCAGCGAAGGAAAGAGCTTCGTCATGGACGGCCCGCCTGGAACGGGCAAGTCACAAACGATCACTAATCTCATCGCCCAATTGCTACGAGACAACAAGACAGTGCTGTTCGTCTCAGAGAAGGCAGCGGCTCTGGAGGTCGTGCAAAATCGCCTCGCAGAAGCCGGACTAGAGGCGTTTCTCTTGCCATTACACAGCCATAAGGCGTCTCGAAAGGCTGTCATTGCCGAGCTAGGCGCTGCCCTTCGTGAACGTCCGGTGGTCCCTACAGGGTTTAGCGAACAGAGCCGAACTCGGCTTGAGCGGGAACGCAACAAACTCACTGCGTACGCGATCGCCGTAAACGAGGTTCGCTCACCTTTTGCGAAGTCGCTTCACGATGCCGTCGGCCGCATCGGCGAACTTTCAGAGGCACCGACAACCCCTGTCCCAGACATCGACACGACCGAATGCGATTCGATCACCTTCGAGAACATCCTCACGACGGCAGAACAACTTGGTCGCGCTTGGGGTCCTATCAGCAGGGGGGATGATTTTATTTGGAGAGACTTGAAGGAGTTCTCAGCAGGGGGCCTTCAAGATGCTTCTCGCCGCGAATTCGTCATTGAGGTAAAGCGCACCCTCGCTGAGTTGAGAAGTAGATGCGAGTTGGTGCACGACGAACTCCAACTCCCCGGCGAGTCCTCTCCCCGTCAGGCAGAAGAGCTTCTCCGCTTGCTAGCCCTCATTGAAATCCGACCCCAGATAGGTTGGCCGTGGCTCGTAGAACAGGATCTGTCGAGCCTCGAAGCACGTATCTGTCAGATCGCCAACTGCCTGGATGAGCGAAACCAGAAGACTGCTGATTTAGCAGAACGGGTAGGCGGCTGGGACAACCTCGACCCAACTGGATTCAATCGTTTCTACGGGTCACTTCTCGGAGTCGAATCAGCCGTCCCGACCGGACAACCGATCCTCACAAGTACAGGGGCCGAACTCAACGAAATCAGCGGGTCACTAACTGATGCGGCAACCACCCTTGAGGCGGCTAACCAACACTTCGAGAGGCTTGCTCACGCCTTTGGCTACAACGGTGATATCACGATTGAGTTCGCCGAGAGGCTCGCAAAGCTTGGTGAGCTCACCACTAGAAGGCCCTGTCCCGAGCCCGAGTGGCTGAACCCGACAGGTCTAGAAGTTCTCGACGAAGCCCAGCGAGTTCTTCAACCACTTGTCAAAACGTATGAGGACTACCAGTCCTCACTTGGATCCGTGTTTCGTGATGATGTTCTCAAGCTTGAACTTACCGAGCTACGTGCACGATTCCGGGATGTCCACAAGGGACTTAAGAGACTCTCAGGGGCCTACCGCCAGGACAAACAAACTCTGGCTGAAACCACCCAAAGCGGTAAAGCCAACTCGGCAACAATCGGCAGGCTTGACGAAGTGATCAGTTGGCAGACCGCTGCAGAAGAACTTGCCGCTGCCGAAGAGCGCCACGCCGCAGTTCTGGGGAGCTACTACCCGGACAAGCACAAGGCCGACTTCGCAGCGATCAACAAAGCAACCGAGATAGCAAGATGTGCAATTGAGATTGCCGGAGTTGAGATCAGCGACGAAGGTCTCGCAAGTCAGCTCAGCGGAGACGCCGAGCGTGAAAGAGACCTCAGTCGCTCTAGTGAAGTAATAGAGGAAACTCTTGATCAACTCCGATCAAGCCCAATGGCGGTGTGGTTGACCTCCCAGTTGTCGGCTCTTGAGTCCACACCGATCAACCTGGTAATCAACTGGAGCAATGCACGATCTAACGAACTCAGCGTTCTTGCGACTGAGCTTGATGCGATCGACTCTGAGATTGGCTCACCCAGGTCGTGTACTAACGGGCACTCAGTAGCTCGGGCCACAAAGTTTTGTGGAACCTGTGGATCCGCCGTTGGTGGTTCGACCACCGTTGAACAAGGACGTGAGGTTCTCGAAGTTCGGAATCGGATAGCAGAACTCGGCCCGGAACTCGACCGGACGAAGCAACTAGACGAAGACGCACTAGGGGGACTCGTCGACCTCCAGGAAAGCGAGCCGCTTCATTCAGCTATTGACTGGGTGCGCAAGGTCCGGACTCTCTGCGGCGGGACCGTGCGCCAACAGTCAGCGCGTCTGTTGCTTGATACAGAGTTCACCCAAGATCACCTTGCCGGGCATCTTGACGGTTTCAAGGCCGCGACCACCAGTCTCCTAAGCGAGTTCGAAGACGGCTATGCAGCCGAGCTGGAAAGTGAGCTTCATGACTCGTACCGGACGGCCGATGAACTACTCGACGGGCTCGAAGCCTCGATTGGCGATACCCATGAATGGGTTTCGTTCGCTCAAGCCAAACAGGAACTTCACGACGATGGCCTCTTGGCCGTTGTCGAAGCGTGCATGGAACAGAGGATTGCCGGAGATCAAGTTTGTGCTGCTGTCGAAAAGGCGTTTCTCACCCGCTGGATTGGCCAGGTCATAGAAGGCGATGAACGGCTCGAACCAACCAGAGCGGTGGACCGAGATGCGTTGAGGAAGCGGTTCCAGAAGCTAGACACCGAGTTAATCAAGAACTCGGCTTCTGAAGTGATCAACTCCTGCACCCAAAGAAGGCCGACTTCAGCTCTTGGCGGAGCCGGATTGATTCGACAGCAGGCAGAACTCAAGAGCAGGCACAAGCCTCTTCGAAAGCTATTCGCGGAAGCTGGCGCGACAGTCCTGCGACTCAAACCCTGCTTCATGATGAGCCCGCTAACCGTCTCGCAACACATCCCGCAAGAGATGCGATTTGACTGCGTCATCTTCGATGAGGCTTCACAGGTTCGAGAAGCTGACGCGATCTGTGCGATCTACAGAGGTGACCAGCTAATCGTGGCTGGCGACCAAAAACAGTTACCTCCAACCAGCTTCTTCGACCGGATGATCGGCTTCGACGAAGGTGGAGACGGAGGTGAAGAGGACTTCGAACCTTTGGAGTTCGATTCTGTCCTCGACCGGTGTAAAGCCCAAGGATTCACTCCGCTAGGCCTGCAATGGCATTATCGGAGTCGCCACGAAGACCTAATTACTTATTCCAACCGAAGTTTCTACGACTCAAAACTCCTCACCTTTCCCGGGGCCGTATTCGAAGCTCCCCACCTGGGTGTGGAGTTATTCAAGGTCGACGGTGTTTATGCGCGAGGCGGAGCGAGAGACAACCCAATCGAAGCCGCAATGGTGGTTGAGCGAGTTCTCTTCCACCGTCGAAACCACCCCGGCCTCACCATCGGAGTCGTAGCACTTTCGGTCGCGCAAGAGAAGGCGGTGGAGGCAGAAATCGAACGGCGGGCAGCCTCCGAACCGGAACTTGGTCAACTTGAAACTAACGACCGTCTCCACGGCTTCTTCGTAAAGAACCTTGAGTCGGTCCAAGGGGATGAACGCGACATCATCATCTTGACCGTCGGTTACGGCCCCGGTGAGGACGGCAAACTCTCAATGAACTTCGGCCCAATCAACAGGGCCGGAGGAGAGCGTCGACTCAACGTCGCTGTGACTCGCGCCCGTAATCGTGTCGAAGTTGTCTCTTCCATTAGTGGCGCGGACATTCGGCCAACAACCCCCGCCGTCGCTTACTTCGCCACTTACCTCAACTTTGCCGAACAGGGAATTTCCGCTCTGGCTACGAACCTCGAAGATTCGCAGGGAGATGCCGAAAGCGTTTTCGAGGAACAAGTGATCAGCAGCATCAGAGCGCTCGGTTACGAACCAGTGCCTCAGGTCGGTGTGGCGGGTTACCGAATCGACATCGGTGTCCGTCACCCAGAGAAGCCGGGTACTTACCTGCTCGGTGTCGAATGCGATGGAGCGAGTTATCACTCGTCGCGCGTTGCAAGGGATCGAGACCGAATTCGCCAACAGATTCTCGAAGAATTGGGATGGCGACTGCACCGGATTTGGAGTACCGCGTGGTTCCAAAACCGAACGGAACAGGAACGGGGCCTTCTAGATGCGATCGAGACCGCTGTCAGAAGTAGACGGCGGAGAAGTGGAGCCCGGTCTGCCCCTAGGGCGTCCCCAGAAGTTGAAATTCGAACTGTCGACCTCAACCGCCCTCCAAGTTGGGTAACCCAGTACACCGAACCCAAGGCGTCTAAGCCTGGTCGTTGGGACCGAGATTTCATCGAGGAGTCATCTCGTCCGAAAATTGCCAAGCAGATTTCCGAAGTCGTCCAACGCTATGGGCCCATTCACCGTGACGGCGTCCTTCGAGCTGTAAGAAAAGCTTGGGGTGTCGGAAGATCCGGCCGACGAGTGAAAGATGCCTTCAACGAGGCGCTCCAACCCCTCCTGCGTAGAGACGAGGTCAAAGAGGCAGACGGTTTCTTGTCTGGGCCTGGTCAGGAAGTTGAAGTGCGCGGCGACCTGGGCACAGACGTTGGACCTCGGCCCGTGGACGAGGTGCCTCCCGCCGAACTTCAGTTAGCTATCCAGCGACTTCTCGACGATGTCGAAGGGCAAGTCGAACGCTCCGAACTCCTCACAAACTGGAGGCAACTGTTCGGATGGCGAAAGGCCGGTACAAACATCGAAATTGCCTTCCAGGAAGCACTCAATGCTCTGGCTAAGCAGCGGAAGATCGATAAGTCCTGGTCCAATTGAGAGATAAGGCCTACTTACAACTGAGTGGGTACCAGGCCAGTCCTGCTGGTCGGCCCCCTGCTACGGCGGGGGGTTTCTTCGTTGCCACAGTCCCAAGACCGACCGCCGTAGTGCGTTGAGTCTGTAGGCGCGAAGGATGAGACGGATCGCTATGCCCAGCCATCGGAAGAGCCACATAGAGGAAGCATCCTAAATACCTCCGACTCCTCTCCTGTTGCGTCTATGCGCAAGGCCGCCCTTCTGGCACTTCTTCTTGCCGGCCCGTAGCGTGGTCGGCATGGAGGTCAACGGCTACACGATCGAACCAGGGGCGAACCTCGCCGGGGCGGAACTCAAAACTGGCGGTATCTAAGGATGTCGACTGCTGCGCTTCTCAGGAACTTCACCCCTCTTCACGTCCACTTCCTCGAACATTACCTGGCCGACTGCTTCGGACAGATCGCTCAAGACATGTGGGGCGGTGGTTTCAAACGGGCTGGCATAGATATATCGACAGACCAGTTTTGGGTTGAGTTCGTAGGCATGACGGTACTCGAGGCCCTTTGCCTGGCAACACTGGTGAACCCACATGCCGATCTCCTGCTAGGCAGCGGAACTTCGGCACTAAGTGAGGACGCCGCTGAATACCGACGGGTCGTCTATGACGGCGTCCGGACAGCTGTCAAGGACGACAACATTCCGGGTCTCGTTGTTAGCGTCGCAACTCAGTGCCAGTGGGAGTTGAGCGACCTGTCCCGTTTCAATGATGCCTACCACTTGGCACAGAATCTTCTCTCAGGGGCCCTCTTCTTTATCGCCCGAACGAGCGGTCAGCAGGAACAGATCGAGTCGCTGCAGCTATCCGCCATGAGCGCTGAGTTTCAGAATCTCGAAGAGAGCAACACGTTCTTCATGACGGGTTCTCCTCTACCTGGGCACCAGCCACTGGGGCTCCGATATCCCGCAAACGGGAAGAACCGGCTCTTCCATATGGTCAATAGACGCCGGCTTCTCCGAGGGAAGAGTCGGGACCAGGGCCGTGCGGTCACGGTCGCTGTCGTGGAGCCGTGGGAGAGCCATGTCGGCCAGGTAACGCCGGTCGCCACCATCTTGGATGACGATCAGAACCACTGGGGTCTCACCGCACCAGCCAGCTGGATCGATGCCAACGGTGCCGACCCCGACGAATGGCGGAATCCCACTACTGCCTATCTGATGTCCTCCGGTCTGCTCATGGGAGACGGTTGGCAAAGTCCGGTTAACCCGCTCAACGATCCCAGCTAGCTCAACACGGTCGGTGAGCGAAACCTCGAAAGAGTCTGATACATCCAGTTTGACGCCACGAGTTAATCGCCATCCAGCGCCGAAGGTCCCGAGTTCAAATCTCGGCAGCCCGACAGAACAAACCGCAGGTAGAGCCCTATTTCTGGCGGTCGGCATTTTGGTGCTTTGAGGCTCATGTCAGGTCCTATGTCACATTTGTC
>JASMKJ010000301.1 GCA_030749275.1 Acidimicrobiales bacterium | reverse complement strand
GCGGCGGGCTGCCTTCATGGCAAGCATTAGTACCGTGAATAGCCGCCTAGTGGATTCCCATGCCAACTCAGAGCGGGACATGTTCCTGGCTGAGTTCGGGCATCTTCGGCCCGGAACATACGAGATCACGTCGAAACGATACGACGAAACGCCCGATGACTACTTCGATTTTCAGAGTCCGCCCGATCAGTCACAGGTGAACTGCGCCACATTCGAGTTCACACCGGACGAGGCGCGGACAGTGGACTCACGGATGAAGGCCGAAGGTCTTGTAGGTGATGCTGTGAGCCTCCTTGAGTTTCTGCGTGCCGGGATCGAGTTACGGGAGGAGGCGAAGTTCCAGTTCACTAGGAACATCTCAGACCTGTTGGTTCACCTGGTGACGTGGGGTGAGGAACTCGGCCTGTCTCGTGACGAGTTGTCCTTCGTGAGAATCGACTGTGTACGAGACGCCATGACAACCTCGGTCAACCAGAGGGAACTACTTTCCGATCTAGTCGTAGAAGGTCGTGCGAACTATGCCTTGAGCCGAGCCACCTGGTTGCCGTCGCTAATTGTGCAACCAGAAGACGTCTACTGCTTTGAGGTATCTGACGATGAACCCAACTTCGTGACACAGCAGTCGATAATCGCGGGTGTCGGCCGGCCGGATAGAAGTGATGAGATGAAGGGGCGAATTGCCATTGTGGCAAGCGCTGACCCCGGCTACGACTGGTTGTTCGCGGCTGGAATCGTAGGTTTGATCACCGCCTATGGCGGCGTTAATAGCCACATGGCCATTCGATCGTACGAGTTGGGCCTACCAGCTGCCATTGGAATAGGCGAAAGGCGCTTTAGTCGACTCTTGAATACCTCCCGGCTACTGCTCGATTGCGGTTCCCGCCGAATCGAAGTGATCGAATGATGCTCATCGCGGTGACGCAGCGAACTGAGGTCGTTGGGGCGCATGACGAGTGCCGCGACACGCTTGACCAGCGACTGACCGGTTGGTTGGGGAACTGTGGCTTTCTCGCTTCACCCATTCCAAACTACTTCGCAACCGAGGGTGTGGACGGCTTAGATCCCCTCAGGCTCTGGGTTGAGCGTGTATCACCCGACGGACTTCTGTTGTCGGGAGGCGACGATCTGGGCGCCGACCCTTACAGAGACATGCTCGAGCATGCATTGCTCGAAGTCGCTGAAGGCACCGGGCTACCCGTGCTCGGACTCTGCCGCGGCCTACAGGTAATGGCCACCTGGGCGGGAGCATCACTGATAGAGGTGACCGGTCACGCTGGTGTTCGGCACCAGATCTCGGGCCAGTGGGTTGGCGAGGTCAACAGTTTCCACAACTTCGGGGTTGACGAGGTTCCCGTGGGGTTCGAAGTGACCGCTCGAGCAGACGATGGCGTCATTGAGGGTCTACGTCATCGAGAACTAGCGTGGGAAGGCTGGATGTGGCACCCCGAACGTGATGCTGCATGTTCGATGGCAGACGCAACTCGTTTGCGCTCACTGTTCACTCGGCAGGATCATCTCTAACAAATGACCAGACTCTGGAAGCAAGAACGCTTTTCTGGTCGCCTCCATACTGGACGACGGAATGCCGACTGGACCTA
>JASMKJ010000300.1 GCA_030749275.1 Acidimicrobiales bacterium | reverse complement strand
ATCGCGGCTACCCCGCCGGCTACTTCTTGTTCTGGAACCCTCCGGAGGAGGTTGACGGCCGCAGAATCGGGTCGGACAAATCCGAAGACAGCCCGCCAAAGATGATTGTCGACGGTCAGCAACGTCTGACGGGCCTCTATGCAGTCATCAAAGGCGAAGAAATCACCAACGCCGACAACGACCGCCAGACCATCCGGATTGCATTCAATCCGTTTACCGAACAGTTCCATGTTGCCGACGCGGCCACGGATAACGACCCCGAGTGGCTGTCGAGTATCACTGACATTTGGTGCTCCGAAGAGGGGGTCTACGCTTTCACCACCCAGTTCATCGAAGCGCTGGGAAGCACACGTGACCTCTCTGATTCTGAACGCAAGCAGATCGGTATCGCGCTTGGACGGGTGGACGCCTTGACCGGTTACCAGTTCACTGCACTTGAGCTTTCCGGCGACCTTGACATCGAACAAGTTTCGGATGTCTTCCAACGTGTCAACTCGAAAGGCGTGCCACTCAACTCAGCTGATTTCTTGTTGACGTTGATGTCGGTCTATTGGAAAGAGGGACGCCACGAGCTCGAAGACTTCGCGCTAGCAGCAAAAGTCCCTTCAACCGACGGCCCCTCGCCGTACAACCATTTCCACGCCCCTTCGCCCGACCAACTACTCCGGGTGTGCGTGGGGTTGGGCCTGAAACGAGGGGTGCTGCAAGCCGCCTACCAGGTCCTGCGTGGAAAAGAGCCTGAGACTGGTGAGATCAACGAGGTTCTCCGCACCGAGAAATTTGACCTTCTTAAAGGCGGACAACAACGAGCACTCAATCTCACCAACTGGCATCAGTACATGGTGGCCGTCAAGAAGGCCGGTTACCGGAGCAAGAAGATGCTCACCTCGGCAAACAACTTCCTCTACGGCTACCTGGTCTTCCTTATCGGCAAAGAGGAATACGGGGTCCCTGCTAACCAGCTTCGAGACGTAGTGGCCCGATGGTTCTTCATGGCGTCACTGACCGGTCGCTACACCGGAAGTCCTGAAACGATCCTTGAGGCTGATCTTCGCCGTTTTGCTGAAGCCAAGACTGCCGATGAGTTCGTCGAGATCCTCAACGGCATTATCGATACGCAGCTGACCGGCGACTTCTGGTCAGTGACCCTCCCCGACCTGTTGGACTCTTCGGCCGCATGGAGCCCCTACCTGTTCGGCTACTACGCCGCTCTAATCCTGCTCGACGCCCGGGCACTGTTCTCGGACATGAAGATCGACGACCTCTTAGACCCCGATGTGAGCTCACCGAAAAGCCCGGTCGAGCGCCACCACCTGTTTCCCAAGTCGTACCTGTCTTCGATCGGGATTACTGGAACGACGAGAACCAACCAGATCGGTAACTTCGCTTTCGTCGAGTGGAACGACAACATCGACATATCCGATAGGAAGCCAGCGGACTACTTTCCCGAGTATGTCGAAGAGATGGAACCGGCGGAACTCGAAGCCGCACAGTTCTGGCATGCGTTGGCCCCTGGCTGGGAAAACATGGACTACTTCGACTTCCTTAGGGACCGCCGAAACCGCATCGCTCAAGTCGTTAAGGCCGGCTACGAAC
>JASMKJ010000299.1 GCA_030749275.1 Acidimicrobiales bacterium | reverse complement strand
ATAGAGAGATTCTGGCGGAACTTGTCGAACGCCGTGCGGAACTCATCGCGCTGCCACTCCCGCAGCGGTACGCCGCACTTGAAGTAGCTCTATCTAGATGCGTCGAATCGGCTGAAAGAGCCTCCTCGGTCTGTTCGCTCGTCAAGTTGGCAGCCAACCCATCCCTGTTCGACCTGGATTCAAACGAGTTGAAAAGTGCCGCCTCCGATGCAGAGAGATGGCCGGCGCTGTTGCGCGTAACTAGAGCCCTAGTCCTCTTGGCGTATTTCCAGGGTCAGCGCACCGCTGAAAGTGACCTCTACCGGGGTTGGGAATGGAACTGATCAGCCGTAGTGCAGACGAGGTCAGCCGCGAACTAGTACGACTCGTTGTCGAGAGCCGCGACGATCTTGAACTCGGTTCTCACGAGGTACTCGCACAACTTGTCCGACGGGTTGCATCGTTCAAATGCCCGACAACGAACAGAGAACTCGCGAAGCCTGTTCTCGAGTCGTTGAAGGGTCTGGTCGGAGAGGAGCAACTGAGTGATCTAAAGGAACTGCTCCTCGGAGAGCGTGACGATGGCCTCATTGACAGCCTCATTGGCTGTGGGGATCTCCAAGAGGTCACGCCAGCCGGAAATCACGGTCATCCTGCGGGAAAGCAGTTGTACCTGGGAGCACCGGCGTTCCTGCGCCGGGACAACGGGGACTGCCTGGTAATCGGGATCCGGTCTGAAGGTCGACGACTTCTACCGGACTTCGAAGACCGAATTGAGCACACGGGACATGTGCGATGGTTCCGTTCCGTTGACGGTGAGTCGCCAGCCTCGATTCTTGGCGGCCTCGAGCTAAGGGAACTGCTCGAACACGAGTGGTTGCGGCGGCCAGTGGAAGTCACTTCCGAAGAACTGGTGAGCAAATATGACCAAGCGCTCAATCAGGAGAACCCAATCGGTGGTGGCCAGATCGAAGGGCTCGAGTTACTTGACTCAGATCGACCATCGAGGAACTACCGCGCTCGTTGGGGGGAGCCAACCAGAACACACACCGGCAACTATGTGGCCAGACGGCCCCAGGCATATTCGGCTCCCCGCTGGTGTTATGTGGCAGTCGACAGTGGACAAGTGAAGTTTGCTCTTGACCTTCCCCTGCTCGACCCGTTCTGGGCCCGGGGATGCGACGAAGCATGGCGACTCCAGGCCGCCATCGACAAGAACCTGAATCACCCACTAGTTGTCACCGTGACCGGTCAGGATTCCGGTGAAGACCTCCTCAATATTCTTTCGATGCCACCACCAAGGTGGGTGCAAAGGCGCCTGGATACGGTCGGGAGGGTCATTCAACCGGAGAAGGGTTGGCCACGTTGGTGCTTCAGACGGGACGACGTAGATGAGGAGATCAGGTTCCTAGAGGCCATGATGTTCTGCCGGGTTGAGAGGAGATGACCATCAGTGAGTTCTGATCTAACAGCGATCGAAACCTTCGACCAGATCAAAGAGGCACTCCAGGACTACATTTCCGCCAGTTACCACATCAGCGACTCGGAACTAGTCGAGCGCCGCAAGGCACTACTCGAACAAGAAGGGGTCCTCTATCGAGATCCCTTCATAGAAAGCACCCGCCGGTACAAGACGTCGTCCAGTTTCTCGAGCTTGAACCTTCCACCGGAGGCGCTTGCCCTGTTGGAAATTCTTGCCTCTGAGCGTGCTGATGATGACAGCCCGCTGGCCTATGACCCGCCGTATACCCACCAGGCAGCCGCGTTGGAGGAGGTCCTGGCGGGAAAGAGTCTGGTCGTCACTACCGGCACCGGTTCAGGCAAAACCGAAGCCTTCCTGTACCCGGTGCTCTCCAAACTGGCTATGGAGGCACAATTGTCGCCGGAGTCGTTTTCTAAGCCCGCTGTGCGAGCACTGGTCCTCTACCCGATGAATGCGCTAGTGAACGACCAGTTGGGTCGTCTTCGGATGTTGGTGGGAAGCGATGCCGTCGCCGCGGCGTTCACGAACTGGGGGGGCCGACCGGCCCGCTTTGCCCGCTACACCAGTCGAACCCTCTACCCCGGTGTGCGCAGCTCGAAGAAGGACTCAAGCAAACTGGCGTCACTCAATCATTTCTACGTCAAACTCCTCAAGCAAGCGCGAAGTCACCCGTGGGCTGCAGAGCGCATTGACGAACTCAAGCGAAGAGGAAAGTGGCCGGCCAAGCCCAACATTACAGAGTGGTTTGGCTCAGGAAACTGGCGGCAAACAGGTTCGGGGCCATTTCGACGCGGCATTACCCTTCCTCAGGACCGCGAACTGCTCACCCGGCATGAGGTGCTTGAGGCCCCGCCCGACATTCTCGTCACCAACTATTCGATGCTCGAGTACATGCTCATGCGGCCTCTGGAACGGCCAGTGTTTGACCTCACGCGGTCGTGGTTGGGGGAACACCCGAACAACTCGTTTCTGTTAATTGTCGACGAGGCGCACCTCTACCGTGGCGCGGCCGGCGCCGAGGTCGCACTCCTGTTACGGCGCTTACGTGACCGTTTGGGGATTCCTGCTGAACGGTTCCAAGTGATCTGCACGAGCGCAAGTTTCGATGACCCGAACTACGCCCGCACATTTGCTGCTGAACTCACCGGGAAAAACCCTGACGATTTTGCCGCGGCACTGACCGGAGAACTCGAAAAGCGTCCTGCATCTGCCATCGGGACCGAAGAAGACGCACGCGCCCTGGCCGCTGTTTCAGTGCGGAGCCTCTACGAGGCGAACGACGATGCAGGGCGACTGGCAGTAGTTCAGGAGTTCCTCGCTTATCGCCACGTCCAGCCCAGTGAACCAGTATCCGCTGCCCTCCATGAGGCCCTGCAGGATTTTCCACCTCTAAGCCTTCTCGTGAACATGACCATGGAAGAAGCGATTCCTCTTCGAGAGATTGGCTCGAAAATCTTCGAGGTAGCCGATCATGAACTTGTCGACCAAGCCGCCTCAAGTCTCATAGCTCTGGCGAGTTTGGCACGTCCCCTTGGTTCCGACTCGAGCCTGCTCCCAGCACGTGTCCATGGCTTCTTTAGGGGCCTTGTCGGGCTTTGGGCTTGTCTGAATTCGCAGTGTGATCAAGGAAGTACAGATGACGGCAGTGCTCCCGTTGGGACGCTCTACCACCAGCCGCGGGAGGAATGCGAACACTGTGGCTCAAGGGTCCTTGAGTTCTTCACCTGCCGGTTGTGTGGCGCGGCATACGTCCGTGCCTACACCGATGACCTAGAAAATCCCAAGTACCTCTTCGCCGAGGGAGGGGAGGAACTCGTCACGCACGCTGGGTTCGATGAGCCGTTACAACCGATCGACTTGTTGCTCGAAGAACCAGTTGAAGGCCAGCCTGTAATCAAGGAATCACTCGACTTGATTACAGGATCTCTCGCGCCACGGTCCCTGGATAATTCCCGTTCCGTCTACCGTCGCGATCCCAATGCGCCGGGAAGGTCGGGTCAGCAATCGGGCCAACAGGAGCTATCGGGGGAGTTCTTCCCCTGCGGAAGTTGCGGAGACGGTTGGCGGAGTTCGTCAAGCGTTCAGGACCATCAGACCAAGGGTGATGAACCGTTCCAAGCGCTGGTGCGGCGCCAACTCGAAGTCCAGTCCCCGTCAAAGCCACCAACCCGGTTTGCTCCGCTTCGAGGGAGAAAAGTTCTTGCCTTTTCTGATTCTCGTCAAACAGCGGCGCGGCTCGCCCCGAACCTAGAGAAGTACTCCACTCGAGACGGGTTCCGTCCGATGACGTTGCGTGGGTGGACGAGTTTGCTTCAAGTCGACGGCCTTTCCGCTCACCTGAATCTTGAGCACCTCTATGCGGCGATCCTGATCGGAGGCGCGCAACTAGGGGTTCGACTCCGACCTGCTCTGGCTCCAGGCGAGACATTCCGCATGCAGGAAAGGGTTGAAGAGGCTTTAGGAAGCAACGTTCTCAGAGACCCCATGGGAAGCCTTGCTCTTTTAATGCAGGTCGCAGCAGAGAACCCTCCAAAAGCGTTGTTGAAAGAAGCGATCCCCCTCCTTACGAACAGGCAGTGGGGCCTTGATCAACTCGCCCTGGCGTCGATTCGAGAAAACGACCAGCACACCGACTTCATAACTCAGCTTCCCGACCTCGGGTCGATTGCCACAAACGACACTGAGAAACTCGAACTCGTACGGACTTGGTTGGGCTACTGGACGAGACCCGGGATCTGGTTTCAAGCAATGGACATCGAGTGGGAGGGCACCATGAATGGCGTCGACTCGCACACCGGGAACTTTCGGGATTTCAACAGGTGGCTTGCCCCGGAGGTTCGAGACTCTTTCAAGACGGACTGGCTGCCCCAACTCCTCTCCCGCTTTTGTGAACGGAGGACGGACAAGAAGTTCAGGATGCTTGCTAGTGAGTTGTCGCTCGACCTCTCGCCCAGATGGACCATCTGCAATTCCTGTCGAACTGTCCAGCGATCGGTATTGGGTTCCACCGAGTGTCTCGGCTGTGGGACAGATGCAGTAGTTGCCCTAGATCCTGATTCTGATCCGGTTTTCAGTGCCCGAAAGGGCTTCTACCGAAAGCCCGTGGTCGCTGCTCTAGAGGACCCTCCAAGACCACCGGTTGCTCTAATCGCTCGAGAACACACCGCTCAGTTGAACTCTCCGCAGCAGAGCAGCGTTTTTTCAAAGGCTGAGGAATACGAGTTGCTGTTCCAAGACGTTGACCTGGGAGAACTCCAAGATGGGAGCGAGGCGTTTGCCATTGATCTGCTCTCTTCGACTACCACCATGGAGGTTGGCATCGATATCGGCACCCTCTCCGGAGTTGCGCTACGAAACCTT
>JASMKJ010000298.1 GCA_030749275.1 Acidimicrobiales bacterium | reverse complement strand
CGTCGTGGATCATCGCATCGCGCAATTCACCGTGACCCATCTGCAGACCGTTTCGACCACCGGGAAGAAGGTAGGGAGCGTTGGTCATCGACTCCATCCCTCCGGCTACGACAATGTCAGCGTCACCCGAAGAAATCATTTGATCTGCCAGGTAAATAGCGTTCAACCCTGACAAACAAACCTTGTTGATCGTAATAGCGGGCACGTCCATTGGTATGCCCGCTTCCACCGCGGCTTGTCGTGCCGTTATTTGACCTTGACCTGCTTGGAGGACTTGTCCCATAACGACGTGGTCAACCTGATCCCCGTCAATTCCAGCGCGTTTCAATGCGTGAGAAATCGCGTGGGCGCCCAACTGAGCGCCCGAGAAGCTAGCCAAGCCACCGTTGAAACGACCTATCGGAGTGCGCGCTCCCGCGACAATAAGTGAACCAGGCATGAACCGCTCCTTCTCCAGAGTTTCTACTTCTACTCCTCTAAGTGTAGATTTCGTGGATCATTGGTGCATGGGTCGGCGAATGTCCTGAGCACAGGTGAGCCACCCCCTCATTACCGGAGAGTAACTTGTCCTCCATGCAGCACATTCTTGAAGCCATTCAAGCCGACGCAACCAGCGATGAAATAGCGGCACTTGAAATCCCTGAAAGTTACCGAGCCGCGTACGTAACCAGAGACGAACAAAATATGTTCGAAGGTCGGCAATCGTCGGAAAAGGACCCGCGGGAATCGATTCATATCGATGAAGTCCCCACCCCTGATCTCGCTCCTGACGAGGCGTATCTCGCGGTCATGGCAAGTTCAATCAATTTCAACACCGTATGGACATCGATCTTTGAACCTCTCCCAACATTTGGTTTTCTGGATCGTTTGGGCCGAGAGAGCAGTTGGGGAGCACGCCACGCCCTCGACCATCACGTGATTGGATCCGATGCCTCCGGTGTCGTACTCAAGGTTGGGTCAGCGGTACGGAACTGGAAACCGGGCGACCGGGTAGCGGTTCACTGCAACTATGTTGATGATCAGGATCCGGCAGCACACGAAGATTCAATGCTGGCCTCAAATCAACGGATATGGGGATTTGAGAGCAACTTTGGCGGACTCGCTGATCTGTCCATCGTCAAAGCCAACCAACTGATGCCGAAACCCGCCCACCTGACGTGGGAAGAAGCTGCCGTCAACGCGCTTTGCGCTTCCACCTCCTACCGCATGCTGGTTGGCGACAATGCGGCAAGAATGAAACAAGGCGACAACGTCCTTATTTGGGGAGCTTCGGGTGGTCTCGGTGGTTACGCCTGTCAGCTAGTGCTGAATGGAGGCGGAACCCCCATAGGAGTCGTTAGCTCCGCCGACAAAGTTGAACTGCTCCATGAGCTCGGTGTCGAACATGTAATAGACCGCAATGAAGAGAGCTATCAGTTCTGGTCTGATGATCACACTCAGGATGAAGGAGAATGGCGTCGCTTGGGCAAGAAGGTACGTGGCTTCATCAACGATGACCCAGACATTGTCTTCGAACATCCCGGCCGCTCAACAATGGGGGCCTCCGTGTTTGTGACCAAACGCGGGGGCAAGATAGTCACGTGTGCGGCTACCACCGGGTACATGATCGAGTATGACAATCGACATCTCTGGATGCGTCTGAAGCAGATCGTCTCGAGCCATTTCGCGAATTACGCCGAAGCTTGGGAGATGAACCGGCTCCTCGACCAAGGCCGGATACAACCCATTTTGTCCAAGACGTTTGCGCTTGTTGACACTGGAGAAGCCGCGAATCAGGTGCACCACAATCAACATGAGGGGAAACTAGGTGTGCTTTGTTTGGCTCCTGAAGCAGGATTAGGGGTCACAAACGATGAAAAGCGCGACGCTATTGGAGAAGACAAAATCACTTTGTTCCAACGCCACGCTGAATCTCTTGAGTAGCTATCCCGGAGTTGACCATGATCCTTACCGAAATTGACCATGTCGCCATCGCTGTCCATGACTTAGAAGCTGCTATTGCCTATTACCAAAAGGCCTTCGGCGCAGAAGTTCACCACCGCGAAGTTGTTGAAAGCGACGGCGTTGAGGAGGCGCTGGTCAAGGTCGCGGACAGCTACATCCAACTGACTACCGCGACCCGCCCCGACTCACCGATAGCGAAATATCTCGATAAGAGAGGCGAAGGGCTCCACCACATCGGTTACCGCGTTGATGATTGCCAAGCAGCACTTGAAGCCATGGTTGCCGCGGGCGCAACTCCAATCGATGACACTCCTCGCCCGGGATCACGAGGGACCACTGTTGCATTTATGCACCCTAAAGGAAGCTTCGGTACCTTGATTGAACTGGTTCAGGAATAGAACCTTCACCGAGGTCGAACGAGATGACTGAATATCCCAACGAAGAAGTTGGGGTCGGCCCTCACCCCAGGCCTTGGCCGCAGGGAGATCAATACGACCCGGACCTGTTGCGTGACGGCGATCGGCGTAACGTCCTAGACCAATACCGCTACTGGCGTCGTGAAGCCATTGTCGACGACCTTGACTTACGTCGCCACCCCTTCCATGTCGCCATAGAGAATTGGCAACACGACTTGAACATTGGGACTGTCGTCCGCAATGCCAATGCTTTTTTGGCATCGGCGGTACATATTGTTGGCGACAGGAAGTGGAACCGACGAGGTGCAATGGTCACCGACCGGTATCAGCATCTCCAACATCACCCAACTGTCGAAGAATTTGTTGCGGCGATGATTGAACAGGAGTTAACGGTCGTCGGCATCGACAATCTTCCCGGAGCGCAGCCGATCGAGACAACGACCCTGCCGAAGCAATGCGTTCTAGTTTTCGGACAAGAAGGCCCTGGGTTATCACCTCTCGTTCGAGACATGGCGGAACTGGTGCTTTCCATCAGTCAATTCGGCTCAACTCGATCAATCAATGCGGGAGTTGCTTCGGGTATAGCGATGCACACTTGGATTCGCCAACACGCTGTCTTGTGACGAAAGTTGAGATTCGTCCTCAGAGGGAACAAAAACAGAACTAGGGTCGGGGACGCTAATTGTCTCGTGAGGGGACGGTCCCTCAAGAACTAAGGATGTGAATATGGCTCCGAAGCGGCGACATCTCCTCGCCCTACTGATGGTCCTCGGACTTGTCACTGCAGCAGCATGTAGTAGTGACGGCGGAGGGGGAATTTCTGGCGGTTACTCGATCGGACTCGTCACCGATACCGGCAAGGTTGATGACAAGAGCTTCAACCAGTCAGCATGGGAAGGTGCCCAAGACGGCGCAGCGAATATCCCTGCTTCAGCTACCGCTAGTTACATTGAAACTGAAGAATCTAAAGATTACGCGAACAATATTCAGCTCTTTGTGGACGACGGAGCGAAGATCATTGTGACTGTCGGTTTCGGTTTGGGAGAAGCGACAATTGAAGCCGCTAAAGCAAACCCAGATGTGATGTTCATCGGTGTTGACCAATGGCAGAACGAAGCACTGCCGAACCTCGCGGGGCTGATGTTCCCTGAAGCCAACGCGGGATTCATGGCGGGCGCTCTCGCCGGCATGCTGACTGAGACCAACATTGTTGGCGCAGTTCTCGGCACTGACCTCGTTCCTCCAGTTGTCTTCTTCAAAGAAGGCTGGGAAAACGGTGCTCGGTATACCAACCCGGGTGTGCAAACGATCTCCACGTACCACCCCGGTGGACTCGACGTGGCCTTCGGTGATCCCGAATGGGGTGCGACCACCGCCCGTCAAGCATTGGATCAAGGTGCCGACATTATCTTCGGTGCTGGAGGAGCGACCGGTAATGGAGCGTTGATCGAAGTAGCTGGTGAAGCTGGCGCCCTGTGCGTCGGTGTTGACTCAGATCAATGGTTCACAGTGCCTGAGGCGCACCCATGCCTGGTGACCAGCGCGATGAAGCTCATCGACGTGGGAGTGGCGGAACTGATTAGTCAGGCATACGCCGGAACCATGCAAGGTGGGAATTACTTCGGCGAGGTAGGCCTTGCTCCGCACCACGACTTTGACAGCATCGTGACTGACGAAATGCGGGACATGCTTGCGGAGGTTATGGCGGGATTGGCCGATGGGTCGATAAATCCCATGCCTGGATAGGAACTTCGACTTGAATGGGGGCACCGCTCATCTTGAGTGGTGCCCCCAAGTCGCGTTATGAGCCGCTCCATCCTCCGAACCATCGCTATCCCGCTTGCAGCGGTGGTGTTCGGTCTATTGATCGGCGTAGTTCTCATTCTTTCTCAAAACGCTTCACCCGTCACTGCCTACACGGCCCTAGTGGTGGGAGGACTAGGTGACGCTGATGCCCTCTTGCGGACACTGCAAAAGGCGACACCGCTTATCTTTGGGGGACTAGCGGTAGCGGTCGCGTTCAAGGCTGGAATGTTCAACATTGGTGGCCAAGGCCAACTGCTGGTCGGAGCTGTTTTTGCTGCTGGAGTTGGATTCGGCATTGACGGGTTGCCGATGGTGATCCATCTACCCGCGGCGTTGGTGGCCGGAGCGATTGCAGGTGCCATATGGGGTGGTATTGCTGGCGCCCTCAAAGCGACGACTGGTGCTCACGAGGTAATCGTCACCATCATGTTGAACTTTGTCGCCGGCAACCTCACGGACTGGCTTTCGGCGAATCCCTGGAAAGACAACTCCGGTAACAACATTGTCGCTCGAACGCCGCTCGTCGAAGACTCGGCGACTATTCCGACACTGGGTGCCGTGCCCGTGGGTTTTCTCTTGGCAGTCGTTGTAGCGGTGGCTTGCTGGGCAGTACTCGAGAGAACCACGTATGGTTTCGAAGTCCGCAGCGTCGGTCACAACCGAAACGCGGCGCAGTACTCGGGGATCAGAGTCGGCTGGATCATGGCTTCCACCATGGCGGTCGCCGGAATGCTCGCTGGTCTTGGTGGCGCTGTTGAGAGCCTCGGTGTCGACGGCAGATTTGAAGCAGGAGTCAACGTGGGTCTCGGCTTCGAGGGGATCACCATCGCTCTGTTAGCTCGTGCTAACCCACTAGGGGTGATTCCCGCAGCCTTGCTAGTCGGATTGATGGAGGCAGGTGCCTCTCGGATGCAGTTCAAAGCAGGTGTCGCGCCCGAACTTATCGACGTCATTCAGGCACTCATACTGTTCTTCGTTGCGGCTCCGATCATCATCCGTTGGGTGCTGCGGATGCGCGACGACAATTCTGAGCAACTCAGGCTTGGCGCCGGTTGGGGTAAGTCATGAAACCGCGACAGAAGCAGTTCTTATACGCAGGCGCTGCGCTGTTGATTTTCGTCGCATGGATGTTCTACGCCGCCGACGGTCCCCAAACGACCGCCGTCCTTGCAGGGACGGTTCGCGCAGCGACCCTCTTGGCTCTGGGCGCTATGTGCGGAATGATCGGGGAACGCTCCGGAGTTGTCAACATAGGCATCGAAGGCCAATTCTTGATGTCAGCTTTTGTGGCCTTCACCATCGCCTCGATGACGGGATCCCTATTCCTAGGCACCGTTGCCGGTGTCGGGATGGGCCTGATCATGGGATGGCTACTGGCTGCGATGGCGGTAGGTCTCAAGGTTGACCAGATCATCGCCGGAACCGTTCTGAACATTGCGGCATTGGGCTTGACTTCCTTCTTCTATGACCGCAGTCGCTCACTGGGAATCGGTAAGTACACGAACATTGATCTCGGCCCGCTTGCGGACCTCCCACTTATCGGAACGGTCTTTTTCAGCAGACCCCCTCTGACCTACCTAACGATGGCTTTACTTGTTTTGGTTCACGTCGCACTTTTTCGGTCTGTTTGGGGTATGCGAACCAGGGCCATCGGAGAACATCCGGGAGCTGCTGACACCGTCGGCATCGATGTGTTGAAACTGAGATACCTCAACGTCACCATCGCCGGCGGATTAGCCGGTCTCGGGGGCTCCTATCTAGCGCTAGAAGCTGTGGGCACGTTTAGTCGCGCTATGTCTGGAGGTCGAGGATTCTTGGCGCTAGCCGTCATGATTTTTGGGCGAAGGACACCGTTTGGTGCATATGCTGCAGCACTATTTTTTGGGTTTACCACCGCGCTCCAAAATCAATTTCAATTAAACAACACCTTTGATATCCCACCACAGTTCGTGGGGATGTTGCCGTTTGTCGTAACGATCATTGTTGTGGCCATTAGCGGACTCATGGGGTCGATGCGCGACCCAGCAGCGCTGGGTCAGACCTACGAGAAAGGATGAACATGTCAGAAGTCCTTCTCGCCGCGCACAACGTCACCAAACAGTTTCCTGGAGTGTTGGCTA
>JASMKJ010000297.1 GCA_030749275.1 Acidimicrobiales bacterium | reverse complement strand
GACGACAATCTCATGGAGGAGACCCTGACACTTGCTCGCGAGCTTGCCGATGGGCCGCAGGTAGCTATGAGAATGCTGAAGCGGTCCATTCTGTTAGCGGCGGACCTCACTTGGGATCAGTCCCTTGATGAGATAGCCGCGAAAACAGCTGTTACTGACCACCTTCCGGATGCTCGTGAAGGCGCAGCGGCGTTCATCGAAAAGAGGCAACCACAGTTCAACGGTTGGCTGGAAGGTCGAGTCGATCCCCCTATGGATGGGCCGGCACCATGGGAGGCCGACCCGGACTAAGCCCTCGGTCTGCTCAGAGAACAAACCCAAAAGGCGTGACCTCGAAAACACCTGAGCACCTAGAACAGCCTTGTTTAGCGAGATTCGCTTGTTAATTCTTCGAGAGCGTTCAACAGTCTGTCTACGTTGTCAAGCCGTGCTGTGTGGCCCATGCAACCGATACGCCACACTTTGCCGGCCACTGGGCCCAACCCTCCACCGACCTCTATTCCGTAGCGTTCCAGAAGTACCTGCCGTCCTTGAGCGTCGTCGAGGCCCTCTGGAAGGGTGACGGTAGTGAGTTCAGGAAGTCGATGACCCTCTTGAGCCCAGAGTTGGAATCCGAGTTCTGGTAGCCCCGTGTGGAGGGCTTCACCGCAAGTTCGATGACGATTCCATGTTTCCTCGAGACCTTCGGTGAGGACCACCTCCAAACCAGCATGTAATGCATACAGCATCGAAATTGGAGCGGTGTGGTGATAGGCACGAGCGCCCTCTCCAATCACGTAATCCTTAATCATGTTGAGGTCCAAGTACCAACTTTGCGGGGTGGGCACTAGGTGCTCCATGGCTCGATCGCCCACGGTAATGGGTGACAAACCGGGCGGCACACCCAGACATTTTTGTGTCCCGCTGTACGCGACATCAACATTCCACTCATCAATCAACACAGGTATGCCCGCTAGGGACGTAACACAGTCCACGAGAAGTAGCGCATCACCTTTAGCCTCACCCAACGGAGCTACGTCATTGCGGACACCAGTTGAGGTTTCGGCGTGAACGACTGCGATCATCGCTGGATTGGGATGCGCTTCCAGTAGCCGTTGTGGGTCGATGGCGCGCCCCCACTCCTCGTCGACCCGGATGACCTCCGCACCAGCTCGGCTGGCCACGTCACACATTCTGCCTCCGAACACCCCATTGACTCCAACCACCACTGGATCTCCGGGCTTTATGAAGTTGACAAAGGCTGCTTCCATTCCAGCTGAACCGGTCGCGCTGATGGGAAATGTCAAGGAGTTGTGAGTTTGCCAAACGTTGCGCAAACTTTCGTTTGTTTCATCTAGAAGAGCTATGAACTCAGGATCGAGGTGACCTATGACGGGTTCGCCAAGAGCTTCGGTTACTTCGGGATACGGATTACTTGGCCCAGGGCCCATTAAGAGTCGGTCGCTACGGATCACGCCGGACAACCGTAGTCAGGCCTGTGAGTCATTGCACAACTAGCTAAGAAGGGTTGGGCCGAAGGCGTGTGATCAAACTACTTGTGTCCCACCGTCCACCCCCCGCTGCTTGAACCTCCGCGTAGAAAGAGTCGATTATCTCCGTCACCTGCACAGATGTGCCGAGCCGATTCGCTTCATCCATCACAATGCCGAGATCCTTTCGCATCCAGTCAACAGCGAATCCGAAATCAAACTCGTCTCGGATCATCGTCGCGCCGCGATTGTCCATTTGCCAAGAACCAGCAGCTCCCTTGCTGATCGTGTCGAGTACGAGTTCAAGGTTGAGGCCGCTTCGTCGGCCGAACTCCAGTGCCTCAGAAAGCCCCTGAACGAGTCCTGCGATACAAATCTGATTTACCATTTTTGTGAGCTGCCCAGAACCAGATGGTCCAATCAAGTTGCAGGCTTGGCTATATGACCCGATGACGGGTTGCGCTAATTCGAACCACTTCTCCTCGCCACCACACATCACAGTTAGCGAACCATTTTCTGCTCCCGCTTGACCTCCGGAAATGGGGGCATCGACAAATCCAATCTCGCGCTGTCTACAGAGTTGATTCAATTCGAGGGCTAATGTCGCGGAGGCGGTGGTGTGGTCGACAATCACGGCGTTTGATGTCATCGCATTCAATGCCCCTTCTTCCCCAAGCACAACTGAACGAACGTCGTCGTCGTTGCCAACGCACAGAAAAGCTAAATCAACACTCTCAACCGCTTCAGCCGGAGTTCGCGCCGACTTTCCACCATTTTCCTTCACCCAGGCTTCGGACTTAGAGGCTGTCCTGTTGTATACGACCACGTCGTGGCCCGCCTTGGACAGGTGCCGAGCCATCGGAAAGCCCATGACTCCGAGGCCGATGAATGCCACCTTCTTTGAGCTAACCATAAAGAACTCCTTTCGTGCATAAGAACCGTCGTTCAGTTGCGTGTGGTGTCGATGAGCGTTCGCTTTCTAGATCAGTTAGTTGCTTTGCTTCCACCAACCAATTTTCGTACTTCGTGTTTTAATACCTTGCCCATGACGTTTCGCGGGAGCGCATCCACCCACACCACCTTCCTAGGGTGCTTGAAGCGTGCTACACGATTATCGAATAGATCGAGAACCGCATCATCGTCGGGCGGGGTTTCTTCTGCGGCAACTGCCACGACTACCGGTATCTCACCCCACTGGGCATCCGGCAGACCAATGACGGTCGATTCAAGGAATAGCGGACTTTCAGCCAGCACATTCTCTAGTTCTGCTGGATAAATGTTTTCTCCTCCAGAAATCACGACGTCCTTTTTGCGATCGTCAACATATATCCAGCCTTCGGGGTCACTATGTCCTATATCCCCGGTGTGGAACCAACCGTCAGTGATTGATGCTGACGTCGCTTCCGGATTCCTCCAATACTCGCTGAGGATGTTGGGTCCTCTAACCCACAGTTCACCGGGTTCCCCAGGAGATACATCTTCTCCGTTGTCATCTACTATCCGGATC
>JASMKJ010000296.1 GCA_030749275.1 Acidimicrobiales bacterium | reverse complement strand
AGACCTGTTCGGTAATGGGGTTGACCACATTGGGTAACGGCACCATAAAGGGGATACGAAAATGGGGCATCCCCACCCATATAACGAGTCGACCCGGGCGGTCGAGAATTTGCAGCATCCGAACAACTCTGGAGCGATATTTCTCCACCCAGTCCGAACTTCCCTTTTCTGTCGGTCCACCACGAAATCCCTGCCAGTCGTTACCTCCAATTGAAATAACGATTACTTCGTAGGGCCCACTCGCTACTTCGTCCTCCAAATAGGTCTCCCAATCGAAGTACCAGTCACTGACGACACCAGTCGACTTTCGAACGTCCTCGGTGTAAAGCCACCGACTCTCGAGCCGCGTTAGTTCCCTGAAGCCGAGTGCCGCACCGCCAGCGAGCGAATCACCGCCTACCCATACGTTTAGTGGTCTTTGTTTTGTTCCGCTGCGTAGAAGCGATTTTCGGTCTTCGCGAGTCCAGTAGTAGTAAGTCTTGTCTTCGCCGAGTTGTGAGGAGAGTAGATCCGGCCAACGTTGAGCGGGGGCACCCCATGGATCAAATATCGGTGCGGAATATTCATCAGCTGATAACGGTTCTTTTTCTGTTTCTTCGGCCCCGATTGAGCCGTTGACGGACCAACTCACCGATACCACCACGAGGGCCAGCGCAGCCCGATACTTCGTTAGGGCCATAGCTCCCCAAGACCATCACCCACACGACTGATTTCAGCCAGTAGTGACTTGGAGAGCCACTCGCCACCCCAGTGGCTCAAGTGCACTCCATCACTCAACCGCACATCTACGAGTTTTCCGGATGGATCCGGGAGGTACCTAGCGTATTTGCCTGACGCGTCCGTAAACATGGATCGGAGGTCGACATAGTGGACACCTAGTCTTTTGTCAGCTTCCGCTTGATACACCTCGTTGAGTAGTTGCATACGCGTGTCGAAGCCTTCTGCTCGCATCGGCGGTTGACCAACCCACAAAACAATTCGTTCATTGTCTGCCGTGGCGATGTCCATAACTAGTCCCACCCGGCGGCGATACTCGTCAGTCCATGGGGCTCTAAGCCGCTCGAGCCATCGACCGTCAACTGTTCTAATATTTTGTGCATCATTACCACCGAACATAAGGACGATCACGTCCGGGTCATGTTCGGTCATTATCTCGGCGATACGCGTGGGCCAGTCAAAGTAATCAGGTCGACTCAGGCCGCTTGATAGCTGTGGTTCTGATGTTCCTTCCACTACGGATGATTTCTCGGCCATCGATACGAACGTGTCACCAAAAAACTGGACCATTGAGTCGCCTGCCACCCAAACATTGAGTGGGTTGTCTTCGGTCCATGGGGGATCAACTGATTCGCTTGCTGACGTTGAAGATGAACCTTCGCTTCTTCGCTCCCTTTGCACTGACTCAACAACTAGTTCTTCCTGTTCGAGGTTCGTCTCGTTGGTCATTTCGACTTGTTCACGGATCAGAATTATCGGCTGTTCATCTTTCGATCGGCCAAGTAAGCGATCGCCGACTTCTCTGGGCCACGTCAATTTCAAGGCGGAAGCTACGGACTCTATGGGTGTCCATACAGCCACCGAGATTGATCGACTGGCGCTATCTGGAAGGCGTTCCGCTTCAGCAAGCAGAGTTGAAGAATTAAGACAAATTGCTACCCCCAAACCCAACAAACCGACCACAAATACCCGACCAGCGGCGAAACCATTGAGGTTTGCTGGATGATCTGCTTGGGAGTCGATTGTGTTTTTCATCAGAATTGAAAGTAAATAAAGGGGGCGATGCCATCGGGACCGAACAGGTCGATGAGAACAAGTCCGATTCCGAATACCAAACCTTGTGTCGCGATCCCGCGCCGATTCAGCCGGTTCTTGAGCCAAGTCGCTTCCGATTTAGGGGCGAATTGAGCAGCTAGAGCGAAGCCGATGACCAGCATGATGGGAAAGCTTGAAATCTGGTCGTTACCGGGGGAGGAAAATATGGCAGTCAGCACATCCAGAGCAGCAGCAAATGACTCAGCTCTAAAAAATACCCATGCGAAACACACGACATGGAAGGTGATCAACCATTTCAACATCGGGTGAATATCCCGATTCGGTAGCAACCGCTCGATCATGAGAGCTACCCCATGGATCATTCCCCATATCACGAAGTTCCAGGTACTGCCGTGCCAGAGCCCTCCTAGGACCATGGTGATGAGAAGGTTCCGGTAGGTCTCCGAGTTTCGGCCGCGGTTTCCCCCTAATGGAATGTAGAGGTAGTCGCGCAGCCACGATGAGAGGGTTATATGCCACCTTTTCCAGAACTCTCTCAGGGAAAGCGCACGGTATGGACAGTCGAAATTTGTGGGGAACCGAAAGCCAAGCAGTAATGCAACACCAATTGCGATGTCCGTATAACCTGAAAAATCGGCATAGATCTGGATCGCGTAGCCATAGATGCCAAGCAGAACATCGTGGCTGCTGTGACCGTCGGGGTTGGCAAAGACGCTGTCTACCAAGGTGCTCGCCAGCCAACTAGAAATCACCACTTTCTTGAACAGGCCCCTGAGTATCAGATGAAACGCTTCAGTCGACGGGACTGTCCGAGGATCAGGACGTTGGGCTATTTGAGGCGCCATCTCCGAGGCTCGAACTATGGGACCCGCCACCAGCTGGGGAAAGAATGAGAGATAGACAGCGAAGTCAAGAAATGGCATTGGTGTTACTAGCCGCCGCTTCACGTCGATTACGTAACTCATTGCCTGGAAAGTGAAAAACGAAATTCCTACGGGCAATGTCAACTCCAACAACGGAATGGAGGTGTCGGCACCGAGCAAGTTCGAAAGCTCTAAAGCAAAAAAGTCGTAGTACTTGAATACTCCAAGTATCAGCAGGTCACTCACAATTGCAGTCCGTAACCAGCCTCGCGCTCCTTGACTATTTTGGTGCCGGAGGCAGTTGTGGATCTGATTTCCCGCACACCAATTCGATGCGATAGCCCACAGCAGAAGGAAAACGAAACGCCAGTTCCACCAAGCATAAAAAAAGAGACTTGATCCAAAGATGGTGATACGCCATACCAAGGGGTGCGGGCGCGTCAGCCAGTTGAGTAGGTAGACGGCGACAAAGAAGAGGCCAAAGGCCAGCGTTGGGAAAAGCATCGGGTGATCAACGGTGAATGAGCAACGCTAGCGTGCTTGATGAGGCAGGATGAGTTAGTGACTGATGTGGTGCCAGGACTTGTGGTTCAACCCGAGGTCTGGGTTGCCGCGGATCCGGATTCATCTGGGAAGTCCATCGTCGTCGAAGGGGCCTCCGACTCCGTATTCCTAAATCAGTATTTTTCCACAAAGCTTCAGTTCGGGACAGCGGGTCTTAGGGCACCACGCGGTGTCGGGCCGTCCCACATGAATCGGGTGACGGTGCGTGTGACGGCACGCGCTATTGGGCTGCACCTTCTCGGTCTTGGCCTAGCGCAAAATGGTGTTGTTATCGGGTACGACGCCCGACCGGACTCCGATGTTTATGCTTTGGACACGGCGCTGTTGCTGACTGCTTTGGGAATTCCCTGCTTGCTGGTCGACGACCCATGTCCAACTCCGGTTGTCGTATGGCATCAAAAGATGAGGAGCGCAGCGGGTGCAATCGTAGTTACGGCCAGTCACAACCCGGCAGCAGACAGTGGCTACAAGGTTTACGGACCCGACGGATCTCAGATACGACCACCGGTCGACCAAGAGATCGAGTCTTTGATGAATTTTTCTGATCTTCCTACCGAAGAGGATCTGGCTGCAATCGACGGACTCGAATTTCTGTCAGGCGACGAAGCAATTGCGGCCTATGTCGAAGCCGTTATTCCGAGCGGTAACCACAGAGATGCCAGCAGCAGCTTCCCTCAGTGGGTCTACTCCCCTCTATGTGGGGTGGGAGGTGCGACTATGGAAGCCGCTTGCCTTCGTGCCGGTATCCCATTTCCGGTTCGTGTCAATAACCAATTTGAGCCTGATGGTTCATTTCCTGGCCTCCCATTTCCAAATCCAGAAGAGCCTGGCGTACTTGATGCTGCTTATTCTGTCGCGGACAAAGCAAATGCTCTCCTGGTTGTCGCCAACGATCCAGATGCCGACCGGTTGGCCGTGGCGGTTAGAAGTGACCTCGGTTGGTATCAACTGACGGGTGATGAACTGGGGCTCTTGCTATGCGATTACCAACTCTCGAAGACGTCTGGCGAAGATCGTTTAACAGCTAGTTCATTTGTATCTTCGGAGGCGGTTGGAACATTGTGCGCTGCCCATGGTGTTGAACACGTCCGCACACTCACTGGCTTTAAGTGGATCATGGAGCCTGCAGTGTCGCGATCCGACAGCAACTGGATCTTCGGATACGAAGAAGCGCTCGGATATTCGGTGAATGACCTGGTTCTTGATAAAGACGGGGTTGCAGCAGCAATTACGTTTCTCGAAATGTGGCAAGAACTGAACTCGCGCAACGCTGACCCATTGGCCCGCCTAGACGAGTTGGCACTCGAAATAGGTCTGTATGTGACGACACAAGTAAGCGGCCAATTCGAAGCCGCTGCTATCGAGGCAACCCTCAACACGCTCCGAGTCAACCCTCCCGCTGATCTGATGGGAAGCCCCGTAGTCGCTATGACCGATTGGTCGACGCTGCCGGATCCATTTTCTGCCAACCTCCTCGAATTTCGATCAGATGCTGGGATACGAGTGGCGATCCGGCCAAGCGGAACTGAACCGAAGGTCAAAATCTATTTGGAGCAATTCATCGCGGAGCCGCGAGGAAATCTACGGAACCTTCGTACTGATAGTTACGACCACCTTGAATCGCTCGGGAGGACAACTTTGTCGTGGTTTGAGGTCGACACTTGATTATGCGATCTCACCTGCCAGTTCTCTCAGAGAGGTCTCTGGCCTCGGTCCTACGTGGCCAATGACCTCCTCAGCGGCGATCGAGCCGAGTGTTCCGCAACGTTCCAACTCATAACCCTGTGCCAGCCCGTAGAGTACGCCCGCTGCATAAAGATCGCCCGCCCCGGTTTTGTCAATAACGCTGGCCACGGGATCCGCAGCAATAGTGATGCGCCCATCAGGGGTGATCAACATTGATCCATCTGCGCCTAGCGTGATCGCAGCTAGCTCGACACGCTCTTGAATCATGTCCATAGCGACGTCGAGCTGGTCAACCTCAAAGAGAGACATGATCTCATGGTGGTTAGCGAAAACGACATCGACGTGTTCGTCGAGGAGGTCCAGGAACGAGTCGCGGTGACGTTCGACGCAAAATTGGTCCGAGAGGGTCAAAGCGACTTTCGTTCCCTCACTGACTTCCGAAGCCGCGTAGCGCATGGCAGCTTTTGCTTCTGGTGGGTCCCATAGGTAACCCTCCAAAAAGAGAAGTTTTGCCCTTTTGACGAGATCGAGATCTATATCGGAGGAAGCGAGCCCGTTGGAAGCTCCCAAAAAGGTGTTGAGCGTCCTCTCCCCGTCCGGGGTAATGAAAACGATGCAACGACCCGTCGGGTCTTCAGAAGGAGCCCGCGGTGTTGTGTGGACGATGGCTAAGCGGTGCATATCCGCGACAAATACGTCGCCCAGGTCATCATTGGCAACTCGCCCTATGTAGCCGCATTCACCACCTAGGGAATTGACGCCAATAATGGTGTTCGCGGCAGAACCGCCGGACACAGTTGTGTGTTTCCCAACGAGTTCGTATAACCGAGCGGAACGATCCCCATCTACGAGGTTCATAGCTCCTTTAATGGCACCAATTTCTTCAATAAATGCATCGTCTTGGTGAGATAGGACATCAACAAGAGCGTTGCCGAATCCAACAACGTCGATGTCTAGGTTGGGCGAGTATGTGGTCATCGATCTTTCGGTGCAGACTGCAAAGCACCCTAGCGACTCAACCCCATGAAGTCCTCAATAGGCCGCTAGGGTGCGGCCTGTGACCCAGCAGAATCCTCACCGACTTCCTCGGCAGGTACTTCCTAGGCATTACGCCATAGAGCTCGAACCGGACTTGGGCCGCAGCTCATTCGAAGGTCAAGTTGTTATCGACCTTGAAGTCGTGGACGAAACAGACACGATCATTCTCAATGCTGCTGAATTGGAGCTTGGAGAGGTCCGAATTGAGCAGGGCGACTTAGTTCAGGCGAGTTCGATCAGTCTTGATGAAAACCTTGAAAGAGCCTCATTTGCTTTTCCTGTGGTGCTTCAACCCGGACGCGCTCAACTGTTTTGTTCGTTTAAAGGCACGCTGAACGACAAGCTCAGGGGGTTCTACCGATCCACTTGGAAGGATGAAGAAGGCAACGAACGGGTGATAGCGACGACCCAATTCGAGTCAACCAATGCTCGAAGGGCGTTTCCGTGTTTTGACGAGCCTGATCTCAAAGCTTCGTTTGGGGTGACCCTAAGGGTTGATCATTCGTTGATGGCGATTAGTTGTGGCGATTTAGTCAGCTCGACTGATCTTGGGGACGGTCGTCGCGAGGATCGTTTCGCTGACACCATGGTCATGTCCACCTACTTGGTGGCTTTCATCGTCGGCGAGCTAGAAGCAACAGAAGCGGTCGATGTCGACGGAGTTCCCCTACGGGTAGTCCATGTGCCCGGGAAAGGCGACTTAACTGAGTTTGCTTTAACGGCCGGTGAATTCAGCCTTCGGTGGCTAGTCGACTATTACGACATTCCCTACCCTGCCGGAAAGTTAGACCTCGTCGCTGTTCCCGATTTTGCTTTCGGCGCAATGGAGAACCTTGGCTGCGTGACCTTTAGAGAGACGCTCTTACTCGCAGATCCGCAACGAACAACTCAGGCCGAGTTAACCCGAATTGTGGATGTAATTGCCCATGAGATCGCCCATATGTGGTTTGGCAACCTAGTGACCATGGATTGGTGGAATGGGATCTGGCTCAAAGAAGCGTTCGCGACGTTCATGCAAGTTGCCGTCACTGATGCGTTTAGACCGCAATGGCGACGATGGGACGGATTTTGTGTTGAGAGAGGCGCCGCCTTTGACACTGATTCGCTTGCTTCAACTCGCCCAATCGAGTTTGAAGTCATTTCACCTCAAGATGCTGAGGCGATGTACGACGTCCTCACCTACGAAAAAGGTGCAGCTGTAGTGCGAATGTTGGAGCAGTTTCTGGGAACGGAGCAATTCCGAAACGGGGTTAAGCACTATTTGACAACTCATAGTTATGCCAACACGACAACTACTGATCTTTGGGACTCCCTTGAACTAGCTTCGGCCATTCCTGTCCGAGCCGCCATGGACACGTGGATTTTTCAAGGCGGTCACCCAATGATCGCTGTGAGTAAGACTTCGCGCGGCATCTCAATCAGGCAGTCGCGTTTCGGCTATTCCGACGTTGAGCCCGCCCTCTGGCATGTACCAATCATTGTTCGAGCTCAAGTTGGGTCGACTGCTGTGGAGCAACGAGTTCTTTTAGAAGCCAGCCACGAGGAAATCGATCTGGGAGGTACTCCCGAATGGGTTGTAGTGAACGCGGGCGGTCATGGTTTTTACCGGGTTACTTATGAAACAGAGCTACTGGACGCCTTATCGAAGCGCGCCCTTGACGTGTTGTCTCCATCAGAGCGTTACGGACTTGTAGACGACACTTGGTCTTCGGTCTTGGCGGGCAGCATCGCCGCGGAAACGCATCTTTCGTTAATCACCAGTTTGGTCGCGGAAACTGATCTCGCTGTATGGCAACGTATGCTCTCTTCGCTTGAACACTTGTATTCAATTGCCGATCAGCGGGGACGCTCTCGCTTGCAAATACTCATACGAGACTTATCGAGCACTGCGTTGGGGGTTCTCGGCCTAGAGCCATTGGATAACGAGCCCGACCTAGATCGCGAGTTGCGCGCCTTGCTTTTTGCGTCGGCAGGAACCACTGGTGCTGACAAATCAGTGCGGGAATTGGCCCAAAGGATCTTCGCCGACAACAACGCTGGGAAGCACACAGAGCCTAATTTGACAGCCGCAGCTATTCGAGTTGTGGCAGCGGCGGGCAGCGAGCACACCCACTCTGAGTTAGTCGCTCTCTACCGCGAAGCCCCGACTCCTCAACTAGAAGTTCGCTATTTGATGGCGCTCTTAGAATTAGAGCAAGTCGACCTCTTCAAAGAGACTCTCGAGTTGTTTACCTCCGAGGTCCGCACCCAGAACGCGCCCTATCTTTTGGGGGCGGCAATGACGCACAGAAACCACGGGTATCTGGCCTGGGAGCTAGTCCGCGACCGGTGGGAGGAACTAAATGGAACATTCCCTCAAAATTCGATCCCCAGGATGGTAGGGGGAATCCGATCCTTGTCTACCCCTAGAGTCGCTGCGGAAATTCACAGCTTCTTTGCCGACCGTCCAATTCCTCAAGGGCAACTGACGCTAGCGCAGCATTTGGAGAAATTGACTGTCAACGTCGAGCTTCGCTCGCGAGAAGGTTCCCGAATCGGTAGGTGAGTCCCTTCAGAACAATTCGCCTGACACAATGAAGAGATGTTCGGCCGACCACCCCGACGAAAGTTAGGTCCTCGTTACACCTTGTGGTCATCTCTGGTTTCGATTGTGCTGGCTGTTGGTTTGGTATGGGCCGTGATTTATTGGTCTGGCTCCGTACTCGATTGACCTAGACGATCGGGTGTAGAGATCGAATTTTGCTTGTCGCGCTCTAAGGCGCTCTCTGCTCGGCTTACTTCGCTCCATCGATACATCAATGCGACAATTGTGCCCCACACCACAGGGATTCCACCCAGCTTCATAACCAGGCCCGCCAATTGTTGGTCAGTGGTAGCACCCAGACCATGGACTCTTGGAGCCAATTCGTAAGTTGCGTACAAAGGGAACCCTGCAAATGTGAGGAAGCCCGCCGGCACGGCAGGAACAACTCCTAAGGCCAAAAACAGATAGGCCATGCGACCCGGATAGCTGGTCATCCGATGTTCGGGGATGGGGGAAACTATGGGAGCCCATACCACTAGGGCTCCGATTAACCATACGAAATCCATCGCGAATGAGCCGAACTGGTTAACTCGAAAGTTGTCCACAGCCCAGGGGGAGTGGGTCACAATGAGCACAGCATTAAAAA
>JASMKJ010000295.1 GCA_030749275.1 Acidimicrobiales bacterium | reverse complement strand
GCCGTCAACCCATACTTCTCCGGACGTCACGTCGTGAAGCTTGTTGACAGTCCGGATAGCGGTGGATTTACCGGAACCCGAAAGTCCCATCACAACGAAGATCTCGCCTTTGCCAATGGTGAACGAAACGTTACTGAGTCCGACGACGTGTCCGGACTGCTTTTGGACCTCGTTTTTGTGCACACCTGCTTGGGCGAGATCGAATGCCCGCCCTCGTGGTTGGGGCCCAAAAATCTTGAATACTTCTTCGAGGCGAATGATTGGCTCGGTGTCCGGCATTTGGGTCCTGTGGCCTTTCTGTCGGTTGCCTCGCCGCTTCGTAGGCCGCGGAGAGGCAGAGCCAACATAACAGCGGGGGCCCAACGAAATGGGCATTCCATGAGAAACATGGACGAAAGCGGCCGTTATCGGGACCTGTCGGAGTTGTTTGCCCTTGGTTCCACGGTGGCAAATGCAGCTAGGTGAGCCGTGTCAGCGTGTCGCGCAGAATCTCGTAGTTAGTTTCGTCGAAACAGACAAATATGACGTCGGTTAAGGATGGGGAGCCCTCATGTGTGCGAAGCCAATCAAGAACGCTCGTGACCGCTATTGGTGCAGCCAATTCACGTGGAAAGCCATATATCCCGGTGCTGATTGCTGGAAAGGCGATGCTTCTTGCGTCGACTTGGGTGCCTGAAGCAAGGGCGGAGCTATAACAGTTTGAGAGCAGTGTGCTGCTGTCAATTGGGTCATGGTGTTCCCAAATGGGACCGACCGTGTGAATGATCCAGGAAGCGAATAGGCGTCCTGCTGATGTCACCACTGATGTGCCCGTTGGACATGAACCTTGAGCACCAATAATTTTCCGGCATTCCTCCATCACGGTGGGACCGGCTGCGGCGTGGATGGCACCGTCGACGCCACCTCCACCGGCCAACGCTGAATTAGCGGCGTTGACGATCGCATCAACTCTTAACGTGGTGATATCACCCTGTACAACGCTGAGCTCGGTTTTTTGTCGGCTCTCAGACAAGTGTGAAGCCCTCATAGTTGTTGGAAGCAACTTCATTACAGCGTTCTGCGTAGTCCGGAAATCCGATTAGCGGCATGAACACCCGGGTTTTGCCCGGAATGTTGGCTCCCAAGTACCAGGAATTGCAGCTTGGGTAGAGGGTCTGATCAGCGATGGAATTGACGTGGCTCACCCAAGCGTCCGCTGACTCAGCCGTCGCTTCGATTGCTGCGTAGCCGTTGTCTCTCATGGAAACCAAACAATCCCGGATCCATTCGACATGTTGTTCGATGGCCATAATCATGTTCGTCAACACCGAGGGGCTACCCGGACCGGTCACGGTGAAAAGGTTGGGGAACTTGGGTATTCCCAACCCGAGGTATGTGCGTGGCCCGTTGGCCCAGGCTTCGTTGAGGGTGTAGTCGGCGACACCCGTGATATTCATCTTCAACAGGGACCCTGTCATGGCATCAAAGCCGGTCGCGAACACAAGGGCATCAAAGTCGAAGTCTTCTCCTCGGACTCTCAGTCCTTGGGTTGTGATTGCTTCTATCTCATGGTCTGATATGTCGATCAATTGAACATGGCTTGAATTGAAGGTTTCGTAGTAGTGGGTATCCAAGCAGGGTCGTTTGCAGGCGATGGTGTTGCTTGGGGATAACAGCGTTGCGAGTTCAGGGTCGTCGACCTTGGCTGCGATATGCCCTCGAACGTAGTCAGCTACCCGTTCGTTGGATTCCGGATCGACAACTATGTCGATGTAGGAGCGGTAAAAACTGAACCCTCCGTAGTTCCACCGCTCGTCCATGCGAGCTCGGAACTCAGCATCAGAGGCTTCCTTCGCAGAATCTTCGTTGGGTGGAAATATTGAAAGGATTCCAGAACGTTCCGCCCTTGCCGCCTGCCGGAGATCGTCGTACCTGCTTTTGACTTCGGCTTGTACTGCGGGTTCTAAGGGCTGGTTGTGAGCGGGGATCGAGTAATTCGGTGTTCGCTGAAACACGATGAGTTCAGCCGCTTCGGAGGCAATCACCGGAATGGCTTGTACCGCTGATGACCCGGTGCCGATTATGCCTACCCTTTGGCCCGTGAAGTCGACCTTTTCGTGGGGCCACCGTCCTGTGTGATACACGTCCCCCTGGAAGGTCTCCAACCCGGGGAACTCAGGAAGGTTGGCGGTGGAAAGGCAGCCTGTCGCTGCGACCACAAATGCCGCTTCATAGGTGCGTCGGTTCGTTGACACGGTCCATTGTTGGGTAACGCTGTCATAGGACATTGATTCCACGTTGGTGTCGAAATCAATTAGGTCAGTCAGATCGAATCTTTCAGCGACGTGTTCCGCATACCGCAAAATCTCAGGTTGTCCTGCGTATCGTTCGGTCCACTCCCATTCTTGTTGGAGATCATCGTCGAAAGAGTAGGAGTACTGAAGACTCTCTACGTCGCAGCGAGCTCCGGGATACCGATTCCAGTACCAGGTTCCACCGACTCCGGATCCGCGTTCAACCGCCGTCACATGGAATCCTGATTCTCTCAATAGATGTAGGGAATAGAGGCCTCCGAAACCAGCACCGACGACCAGAACATCCCTCTTTTCGACTGCTGTCACAAATGAACCTCCCGCTGGACATCAAAATTAGCTGTTTCGTCAACTCGAGGTGGAAACGCTTTGTGTGGTTTGCTCTCTGTGCAGCTAAACGAGGGTGAGCGATCTAGCATTTGGACGGAACGGTTGGAGTAAAACGTGACTTACGAAAGAATTCGTTATGAAATGCCGGCGGAGGGCGTCGCCCGAATCACGCTGGCAAGGGCAGAAACGGCCAACGCCCAGGACTATCTGATGTTGTCAGAGCTTAATAGGGCCTTCGACGTTGCGGCAGGCGACGATTCCGTGAGAGTTGTAGTGCTCGCCGCCGACGGAAAACACTTCTCTTCGGGTCATGACTTGTCTGCGGGAGAAGTCAACATGAGCGATTTCCCGACCGTCGGTACTCAGTGTCATTTTGATGCCGCTGGCACTGAGGGATACATGGCGCGAGAAGCCGAAATGTACCTAGGGCTGTGTTGGCGATGGCGAAATCTAGCGAAGCCGACTATCGCACAGGTCCAAGGGAAGGTCATTGCGGGCGGGTTGATGCTTGTATGGCCGATGGATCTTATCGTTGCTGCTGATGACGCCAGTTTCAGCGATCCCGTGGTGGCGTTCAATGTGAACGGGGTCGAGTATTTCGCCCATCCATTTGAAGCTGGTACGCGTCTCGCAAAAGAGATGCTCTTCACGGGCCGCCCCATCACTGCGAACGAACTCATGGAACGAGGAATGGTTAACAAGGTGGTGCCCAGGAGTGAACTGGAAAGCGAGACACTTGAGTTGGCGGCACACATAGCTAAACGCCCCATGTTTGGACTGACTTTGGCGAAGCAGAGCGTCAACCAGACTGTGGATGCAATGGGCATGTACAGCGCCCTGCAAGCCGCGTTTAGCCTTCATCATGTCGGTCATAGTCACAACATGGAAATTCACGGAAGACGTATCGACCCAAGTGGCATCGATGTCATCAGGTCCGAAGCGTGACCGAGCCGTGCGATCTCGGGGCGCTGGCGGCCCGAGAGGCCATTTCAAGTCGCGATCTTTCCCCCGTGGAGTTGACGCGATCGTGTCTTGATCGAATCGATGAGTTAAATCCAACTCTCAATGCCATCATCGCCCGAGCCGACGACAGGGCTCTTTATCAAGCTCGCATCGCAGAAGGAGAGATTCTCGACGGCACTGCAGAAGGGATTCTCCACGGTCTTCCAGTGGCGATCAAAGATCTGCAGGCGACCGAGGGGCTAACCACGACCTACGGAACCGCGTTCTACAAAGACAATGTGCCCTCTGAAGACTCTGGAATTGTCGCTCGGATCAAAGCGGCGGGGGGAATTGTTATCGGCAAAACCAACATCCCCGAGATGAGCATCGGGGCGAACACCATAAATCGAGTCTTCGGAGCGACCGGAAATCCCTACTCTCCTGAATTGACTTGCGGTGGCTCTTCAGGCGGGTCTGCAGTGGCGGTCGCGACCGGTATGGCGCCGCTGGCAACTGGATCCGACCACGGCGGGAGTCTTCGAATTCCAGCCACGTTCTGTGGCGTAGTTGGGCATCGCGCCACGCCTGGAACTGTCCCAAACGAAAGTCGAACCATCACGCAAACCAATTACAGTCTCCAAGGACCCATGGCGCGGACGGTCGATGACGTTGCTTTGTTGCTCGGCGCGGTCGCTGCCCGTGACCGGTCTAGTCGACGAGATCCCATGAGCTTTCCCTTGGATGTCGGCCAGTTTCTCCGCCTCGAGACCAAAGATCTCAAGGCCATCCGCTTCGGCGTGACCCCCGACTTCGGCGGACTCCTTGTTTCCACCCAGGTTCGGAAACTATTTGAAGAGCGAATTGCCTATCTGGAAAACGCCGGATGTCAACTAGTGGTAACCCCTATCGACCTTACCGATGCCATCGATGTCGATTGGCAACTCCGCGCTGACATCTTCGCCACCCAGTATCACCGCGAGGTTGAGTCGTTCGACGACACCTTCAATCCGAATGTATTTCGGACTTACGAAACAGCGCTTTCCACTTCGGTTTTAGCCATCGCACAAGCACGTCGACGCCAAAAAGAACTTTTCGAAGCGGTCGATGCAGTGTTCGACCAGGTCGACGTGTTGCTGTGCCCCGGGGTCAGCGTTCCGCCCTTTCCATGGGCTTCTTTGCACCCCACGCAAATTGATGGCAACGCTGTTCCCAATTACATGGCCTGGCTCGGTCTCACTAGTTGCCTAACAGTGGTGGGGCACCCAGTGACAGCGTTGCCGGCTGGGCTAGACGAGAACGGCCTTCCATTCGGCTTCCAGTGCGTAGGCCCCATGTACCAAGATGCGATGCTGCTTGGTGTGGCCAAGGCCCTCGAAGAGTGCTTCGAGGCCTCGGTCCTTTGCCGAACCCCCCAACCTGACCGTTCTCAGATAGTCGCCGCGGACCCTCAGTGTCAGCGATTGGGACGTGAGGCGGCGATTGCTGCGGCGAAGTAAGAAAGGATCACGGAGCCCCCTCCGCGATGCTCTCTAAGGTGGCCTCAACGAAGAGCTGCCGTTCCTCGACAACAGCTTGTTCGATGTTCCACGCGTGTCGAATCTTGCATGATTCGGCCCCAGCAAGTCCCATCTCGTGGTTCAGGACACCCTCCACATGACGTTGAGCGAACTCCTTTGCTGCTGACAAGTCGTAGAAATTGACCGGCTCGTTGACATGTACTCGAAATAGCCCCCTACGAGGGGCACTGATGACGACGTGCCTGAATATCCGAATAGTGGCAACCGCAGCGCCAAACGCATTTGCAACTTCATGATGCTCAGGAATTGAGGAACCCGAACCCATGACTTCGCCCTTCAGCGGCACGAAGATTGATGCCGGGGCACCGACAGCTGTTATCGGCGCCGTGACACCCAAGCCAACCCTCAACAGAGCAGAGGAACCGGGTCCCTGGGAAAGAACCCTTTGGGTCCGGAGAACCGCTTTTAGTTCCTCGGGAACAACACCGTCACGGTCCGCAGCCACCAAAAGCGCTGCTTCGGTGATGCTACTCGCGACCGTTTCGACGACGAGCCCGGACATCTCCTGCTCATCATCAGCCACTGGAAGCCCATGGCGGTCAAGTAGTCGGGCAAGCAGCCGGGCACCCAACACGGCAGGGCTTTTCGGGTAACGGGCATCAGAGCCGAGCACATGCGCCGCGTCGGTGGGCGTGAATGCGGTTATTCCGATAACCCCCGCCGAACGAAGGCGATCCACGGAATTGTGCCGAACTCCCGAAGAAACCACCTCCTCAAGGGCTAGTCCTGTGCCGGAAGCCTTAAGCTCTGAGAGGATCTCACTTTCCCAGTCTGATCGCGGCGTCCACTCATTGCCACGCTGCCGCAGCCACAAATACACGCCGTCGGTATGGCGAGGGGACGACCTCTCGGCTTGTTCTCGTAATAGATCCAGGAGCGCCGGACGTTCCACCGCCGCGACGACTAAAGGAGTCGCTCGACGTGGCCCAACCGCAAACGGCTCATTTCCAAGCGGATGGAATTGAACTTGGCTATCGCCACCAATCCCTGATGTGTGGGCCCTAACGGCGTTCACCATTGTCTCGTGACCGCCAACGATGGCTCCCGAGCTGCTGGAAACCGCTCGCCCTGCGTCGATCACCGCGACATCAGTTGTAGTGCCGCCGACGTCAACCACGATTCCGTTACGCATCGAGGCGAGTACCGAGGCCCCAACAGCGCTAGCGGCAGGACCTGAAAGCACTGTTTCGATTGGCCGACTGCTCACAAAATCCGATGACACTAACGATCCGTCTCCGCGTACGATCATCAACCGAGCGGCCAAACCGAGCTGACCCATGGAACTCTGCACAGCGGACAGTAAGTCGCTGATGATCGGAACAAGCTGGGCATTCAGGAGCGCTGTTACGGCTCGTTTAGGCGCGTTCAACTTCGATGAGAGATGGTGGCTCAGAGTCACTGGTTTCCCTGTCGCCCGTTCGATAAAGGCATGGGCGGCGAGCTCATGGTCGGGGTTGCGAACACTGAACGAACTGACCACGGCATACCCATCAAGGTGGTCGTCGTTCTCACTCAACCATTCCCCCAAAGGCCCGAGGTTGATTGCAGCGAGTTCCTGACCGTGGGAGGAGTGGCCTCCGTCCAGTCGTATGTGTGGGCTATCAACTAGGAGCCGCGCAAGCCCTTCGCTGTTGAATACTTGGTCGTTAAATCCGATGGTCACGAGGCCCGCGGGTCGGCCGCTGCCCTCAACTAGGGCATTAGTAGCGAGGGTCGTGGAAACCGAGACAACCGCGACTTCGTTGGGATCGACAGCACTGGTCTCCAACACAGACGCGAGTGCCGCCGATACACAAACACTTAGGTCGTCATGGGTGGTGGGGGTCTTGGCTTTTCCCAGGACTGCCTGCGTTCGGTTGCAGTAAACCAGCGCGTCCGTGAACGTGCCGCCTGTATCAATGCCTAGGGAAAGGTCTTTCACAAATCCGATTTTGACATCCAAAGAGCACCAGAAGCCAATAAGGGTGCACGGCTGGGGGAGTCGGCATAGTGTTTTCGGATGCTTCTGGAAAACGTCCGTGTCCTTGATTTCACACAGTATCTCTCGGGCCCAAGCGCCACTCGAATGCTTGCTGAACTCGGTGCCGATGTCATCAAGGTCGAATATGGACCTAAAGGCGACCCTAGCCGTTCGTTACCTTTCGCATCGGACGAGGGGTCCTCCTATTACACACAACAGAACAGGGGCAAACGGTCGTTGTGCATTGATCTGAGCAAAGACGAAGGTTGCGCTCTTGCTCGCGCTCTAGCGTCGCGCTGCGATTTGGTGGTCGAAAATTTTGGCCCCGGTGTTCTAGAACGGCGCAACCTGGATTGGGAGAATTTAAGCCTGGAGAACCCGAAGTTGATCATGGCCTCCATTTCAGCATTCGGAAAGACCGGGCCTCTTTCGCACCTACAGGGCTTCGACCTGATGGGCCAGGCGCTTTCAGGCATGATGCACCTCACCGGGGAACCCGATGGTGCCCCACAGTTCACGGGGTCACCTATATCAGATTGTGCGGCCGGCCTCACCCTGTTTGGAGCAATTGGGCACGCACTCTTCC
>JASMKJ010000294.1 GCA_030749275.1 Acidimicrobiales bacterium | reverse complement strand
GTCGTATGGACTCAGTGGCTACGGCATCTGGAAGCAGCGAGAGTACATTGCGCCGATGGTGTTCCCGGTGCTGCTGATCGGAGCAATTGCCCTCTCGGGAGCAGTCACCCATGGCAACCTCGGTACTGCATTCCGCCACCGAGGGCAGATTCTGTTCGCGTTGGCGATTCTGTCGGCTGGGGGGTTGCAGGCAATTGCGGACGGGCGAAGCGGCAGACGAATCGGTCGAATCGACCCCGATTCCACTGAGGTCGTGTCATCCAGAGAAACTTGAGCCTAATGTTGTCAGAATCGTGAGTGCTACCGGACTTGTCGGTTGGTTTGTGGCAAGAGACCGACGGGCTGTCGTTGCTGTCTCTGTGTTCGGTGCTGTCTTGCTTTGGGCTCGTGCCCCGTCCGCTGTAAGGAATTTCTATGCTGAAGATGGAGCGATCCACTATCACGAGGCCCTCACCATCGGCTTCGGTGACTCGTTAGGGAAGTCCGTCG
This sequence comes from Acidimicrobiales bacterium, assembly GCA_030749275.1. Classification (GTDB taxonomy): domain Bacteria; phylum Actinomycetota; class Acidimicrobiia; order Acidimicrobiales; family Poriferisodalaceae; genus UBA6944. Next base: position 1,155 of record JASMKJ010000294.1, on the reverse strand, counting down.
ATGGTTACTACGTCTTGGTTCCTCGAGTAGTTGGTTTCGTCGTCGCGTTGGTGCCAGTACCAGCCGCAGCGTTGGTCAATTACCTGATGGTGGCTCTGGTTGTTGCGTGGATCAATTCTACGATCTACTTATCGTCTGAGACCACCCTCAAGAGTCCATTGATTCGGTTGAGTTTGGCTATGAGCGTTACGTTATTGCCGATTGTGGGGTTTGAATCCATCGCAAACTCGGCGAATCTCCAGTACCTTCTTCTCTGCGCGTCGGCAGTTGTGCTTCTCGGCCGGCAGCAGACGATTGGGCGAAGAGTCAATGGTGTCGTTATTCTTGTTATCACCGGGTTGACTACTCCGTTGCTGGTATCTTTGGCCCCGTTGGTGGGAATGAGGATCTGGCGTGACCGGCGTGACCACGGTCAGCACCTTCCAGCAGTTGCATTTGGGTGGATTTCCGGTGTAGTTGGCCAGTTGTCTCTGGTAGCGTTATTTGAATACGGTTCTCGAGGATTGGGAGAGGGGCGATCTCTCCAGAGAACGGTTTTCCTTTTTCTTGATCGCGTTCTTGGTTACAACTTCATTCCATTCTGGCCTAGGATTACTAGTGAGAGTTATTCAGATTCGGTAAATGCCACCTTGATTGGTCGTGCACTTGTCTGTCTTCTCCTTGTCTGCTTGGTTGCGTTCCTGTTCGTTCGAGTCGCTCAAACTGGTCTCCGCTTCGAGGAGACCAATCGGGTAGTTTCGATGATCTTGATTGTGTTCACGGGAGGAGCGTTTTGGCTATTTATTGGAACGTTGTTTTCCACTGAGCCCCGTTATGCGGTGTTCCCCGCGTTCTGTATTACCTGGTCGGTCTTGATTGCCGCTGAGCTGCTGGGGGTGACCGGGACGGGACATGAATCGAGAACTCGTCGGCAGGCCTCGGCCGGTATCGTTTTCCTACTCTTGTTGGCGTTCGTTACACACTGGACTCCGAGCGAGTTGAGACGGACTGGCCCGACATGGTCTGATGGTCTGAGAACTGCGGAGGAAGTCTGTGCTACGACCAGTTCTTCGATGGCGCTTGTCCGGATAATTCCGGTCTATACCGACTGGTGGGTTGAGCTGCCCTGTGAACGAATTGAGTGATCGCCCAAGGTGAACGTATCGGCGCGACCAT
>JASMKJ010000293.1 GCA_030749275.1 Acidimicrobiales bacterium | reverse complement strand
GGCGGCGCTTCTTGGGCTCCTCGCTACCCCCTTGGCCATAAAGCCCATTCGTCTGGTTGCCCAAGGTGCTTCTGGCCAGCAACTCATTCCGGTGTTGGCGGCCACCGGAAAATTTCAAATGGTTTACGGTCTTCTGCTGTGTTGTGGACTTGGAAGTGGTATCTGAGCTACCTATCAAGGGTCCCAACAAACAGTTGGGTGATCCCCCCACCCAAAAGAGTTCTAGTTGCATCAGAGAACCCGACTGCCCTGAGCCCGGCCAACAGGTCGTGCGGATGGGGTAAATATTCGACCGACTTTGGCAGATACTTGTATGCGTTTTGGTCGGAGAGCAACGCTCCGAGTTTTGGAACGATTTTTCCGAAGTAGATGCTGTGTCCGATTCTCAGAATAGGGTTAGGAGGTTCTGCCACATCCAACAGGGCAAAACGTCCACCCGACTTCAATACCCGAGAAATCTCTTCGAAGAAACATGTGAGGTCGGTCAAGTTGCGCAGTGCGAAACCACAAGTTACGCCGTCGACAGATCCTTCGGTGACAGGAAGATGAAGGGCATCGGCTCTGATGAGAGGAGCGTCGGTGGTAGCGGCTCCTAACATCCCAGCACTGAAATCCAAGCCGACTGGATCAAGGCCAAAACGCAATAGGTCGTTACAAAAATCCCCGGTCCCGCACGCCAAATCCAAGACCTTGGCGTCTCTCGGCAAGTCCAAAGCCTTGACGGCGCGACGTCGCCATCCGACATCCATTCGAAACGTCATCAACCGATTGACGAGATCATACCGATGGGCGATCCGGTCAAACATCAGTTGCACCGCGACGGCTTTGTCCTCTCCCTCGGGGAGTTTGTCGTCGGTAGGCACAGGTATCGAACTGGGTTAAGAAGGCTTCAGCTATAGACGCGGTAAATGCATTCGGCTACACATGCCGGCCTGTCGGAGCCTTCAATTTCAAAAAGAAGCTCTGTCGTGTACTGGGCACCGCCCTCAAACCGCGACAGTTCTTTCAGGGTCGCACCCATTCGGACATTCGACCCAACGGGAACGGGAGCAGTGAAGCGAATCTTATTCGCCCCGTAGTTCACCCCCATCTGAACGTCACCGCCTATGACGAATGCCTCCGACATGCACATGGGCGCCAAGGAGAGAGTCAAATAGCCATGGGCGATAGTCGTTCCAAAGGGACCCGCCTTTGCCTTTTCTTCATCTAGATGGATCCATTGAAAGTCGCCAGTGGCTTCGGCAAATTTTTGCACTTGTTCGGGCGTTATGGTGTGCCACTCGCTGTAGCCAAGGTGTTGGCCTACTCTGCTTTCAAGATCGTCAATTCCATCGATTTGGGTAGTCATGGTGGTCAGTTTAGGGCTTGGTTAGCTGAACCAGATCCTTCGGTATTCCTTACTTTGAGGGTGAAGCAACAGAACTACGAGGACTAGGTCAAACATGAGTCTTAGGAGCAAGCCGAGCAGATCTACGTCGTAGCGAACAATTATCCACAGTGTTGCCACTAAGGAATAAAGCGCTCCGGAAATAGCGCAACGGAACCCAAGCTTCTTCTCGTTAGCGACCCCGAGCCCCCCACCGATGAGGGCGATGATCAGGAGCAACGGAGCTACACGTGAAGCGAAGGATCCCAGCAGGTCGTAGGGCAAAACTTTGTAGTAGTCGTTGCCGAATAGCAAAAGGCTTGCGCCACGAAAATAGGCGAGCATCACAGCGCTGTAGAGCGTCTGAGGTTGTGTGGGGTTCAACCACCGCAAGTTGTTCACCCTGCCAGTGTGGCAGAGGCTGACCACAAACCCTCAGTGTTTAGGGCGCTTTGACAAGGTGACGGTCTGTTCTGCCCGTAACTGTCCACAAGCAGCGTCTATCTCTGTTCCACGGTTGGATCGGATTGTTGCATTAACCCCGAAAGACTCAAGAAGATCACGAAAGCGCAGTATCGAGTCAGGTTTTGATGCGGACTGCGAGTACCCGGGTGTCGGATTCAGTGGGATGAGATTCACGTGAGCGTTTAAGGGACGAGCGAATGCACCTAGTTCACGAGCAGCATCATCAGTGTCGTTGATTTCTGACATCATCGCCCACTCGAGACTGATTCTTCTGTTCTTCGCCCGCCTGTAGTTCTGTAGAGCCTCCGCTAGTTTCCGCAGTGGATAGGTGCGGTTAATTGGCGCTAAACGATTCCGTACTTTGTCGTTTGCCGCGTGGAGCGAAACTGCGAGACTTACAGGGAGTCTTTGCTGCGTTAAGCGCTCAATACCGGGAATCACTCCGACTGTCGAGATCGTGATTTTTCGTGCACCAATGCCCATGTCTCCGTTGATGCGTTCCACAGCGGACCACACGCTGTCGAAGTTAGCTAACGGCTCACCCATCCCCATGAAGACCACGTTGCTGACACGTTGATCTCCGGAAAGTTGGGAGGCTCGTATCACTTGTTCGACGATCTCACCAGTCGTCAAATGACGGTCGAAGCCGATTTGTCCAGTGGCGCAAAAGCTGCACGCCATAGCGCAACCTGCTTGAGAGGACACACAGACCGTGGAGCGATCTCGATAGTGCATTAGGACCGACTCCAGCAAGTGGCCATCGCTGAGTTGCCACAGCTGTTTCACCGTGTTCCCGTTATCGCTGCTGACTTCTCGTAGCGGTGTAAGTGCGGCCGGGAGGAGTGTTTCAATAGCAGAACGCAGCTCTTTTGGGACGTTGGTTAGATCAGCAGGATCT
>JASMKJ010000292.1 GCA_030749275.1 Acidimicrobiales bacterium | reverse complement strand
GTATTCTCTCCACGAATTCCGTTTGTTGTGCGATTTCGTCTCCTATCGGGAGAGGAGCATGTGTGGTTACCGTTGACCACAAACGTGAAACATCCCTCTTGGATTCAGCGGAAGTGCGGAAATCTACAACGGTCCGGATGCCGTAACTTGCAAGTTCTTCTTGATCGTCATCTGTTAGGTCACTCAAACGATCAGAACGAAATAGGGCGTTTGTCCGAACGTAACGACCGGCGCCGACCGCGTAGCCGCCTAAATCTCGACAGTTCATTGCGCCAGTCAGTGGGAGTACCGCAGAGTCTCGGTTCACGATTGCGGCCTTGGTTCTCTTGGTAAGCCAAGGATTCTTTCCCCAATGATGTTTCGGAGGATCTGAGTTGTTCCACCCATGATCGTGTACGCCGGCGAATATGTGAGATTTCGAGAGACCCGGTTGCTGAGCATTGCGTTCGCTCCGGTGACGAGACCAATGAAGTTCGCGACCCTTTGTTCGAACTCGGTGCACCAGGTTTTTGTTACGGCGGAGTACTGGGGGAATGGAGTTTGGCGAAGGACATTACGAAGGACCATGTCACGACCAATTTGGTAACCGGTTTCAATCTGAGCCATTTCCTGCCTGATGAGAGGATTCGATGCGTCAGTTGACTCCTTCGTATCCAAATACAGGCGTTGATTTGAAGCTAGGCGGTCAATTCCGCCGCGTTCATGTTCTAGTTGCCGCATCGTTTGACCGAAACTGTTGTTGAGTTCGCCAACCAGATTTTCTCCAGGGACGAGGACATCATTGAAGAAGACTTCGTTGAAGTGAGAATCGCCGGAAGCATCTTTGATTGGCTTGATTTCAATACCTGTTGATTTCATGTCAACAATGAATTCACTCATGCCTTTGTGAGGAGCGGCATCCAGATCGGTGCGACAAATTAGGTAACACCAATCAGCTGTTTGAGCTCCACTGGTCCAGATCTTTTGGCCGTTTACGATCCAATTGGTGCCGTCTTTCACAGCTCTGGTACTGATGCCAGCGACATTGGAACCAGCATCGGGTTCTGACATGCCGATACACCACTTGGACTTTCCCTGTCTCATCGCGGGGAGGAATCGTTCTTGTTGTTCGTCGGTACCGTAGGCGAGGAGGACTGGGCCAATCTGTCTGTCGGGAAAAAACGACCCTGCCATTGGAGCTCGCCCGAGAAGCAGTTGTTCGGTTACCACAAATCGCTCGACTTCTGGTCGTCCGTCGCCGCCCTTGTCGACGGGCCAGGTCATGCCGATCCAACCTTTTTCGGCGAGCCTCAGGGTGAACTCGTCGCTATAGCCAACTAACCAACCGTCATCAGTGTTGAATAAGTCCGAGGTGGCCTCGGCTACCCACTCGGAGGCCTCCCTAGCCAATTCATCGAATTCTTTCGGCCAGGTGTAGTCCATAGGCACCGAGCGTACTCAAGAGCCCGGGTTTCTACGATTCTGCTGCACGTAACGCGGCTAACCTCGCCCGAATGCGGGCAGTGGTAATCACAGAATACGGCGATGTTGATGTTTTGAAGATCCAGGAGGTGCCTGATCCAGAGCCGGGACCTGACCAGGTGTTGGTGGAGGTGACCGCCTCGGCGATGAATCGAGCTGATCTGATGCAACGACTCGGACAGTATCCAGCTCCAGGGCCGAAGCCCGCCCATGAAATACCGGGCTTGGAATATTCCGGTCGCGTAGCTGCTGTCGGGTCGGAGGTAATGGACTGGTCAGTCGGCGATGCCGTAATGGGTATCGTTGCTGGGGGAGCGATGGCGGAGCTAGTGGTCACCCACGAACGAATGGTTCAACCCATCCCTTCCAATATCGATATTGATGACGCGGCAGCCATTCCGGAGGTATTCATGACTGCTCATGATGCCCTTGTCACCCAGGGAATGTTTACCTCCGGAAGTCGAGCGTTGGTTCATGCAGGCGCGTCTGGGGTTGGCACTGCATCAATTCAAATTGTGAAGGCCCTGGGAGGGGAGATTGCTGTTACCTGCTCTGGCGGTAAAGCGTCTTCCTGTCGAGATCTCGGCGCAGATGTAGTGATCGACTACGCCGAGCAAGACTTTGTGGAAGCAGTCGAACAATGGACACAGGGACGAGGAGTTGACGTGGTTCTCGACGTCATAGGCGGGGAGTATCTCGCGCGAAATCTCCAATGCGTCAAGGTCCAAGGCCGCATTATCCAGGTAGGTGCAATGGGCGGACCCGTCGCCTCTTTTCCATTGGGAGCTTTATTGCCCAAGAGAGCGTCTCTGATTGGAACGGTGTTGCGTTCGCGACCCATTGAACAAAAGATCGACGCGAATCGACGTTTCATGCAGGAACTATTACCGAGATTTGTTGATGGCACCTTGAAGCCCATAATTGATTCGCGATACCCACTGGGGGCGATTGCCGACGCTCACACATACATGGCGACGAATGCGAACGTCGGCAAAATCCTGATTGATCTTTAGGGAAAGCGTCGGTTAACTAGCGATTTGCCATTGGCACGTAGTCCCGCTCACCAGGACCGGTATACATCTGACGTGGGCGATATATCTTCTGTTCGGGATCATCGAGCATTTCTTGCCAATGGGCCAACCATCCAGGTGTGCGGCCAATAGCGAACAAGACAGTGAACATGTCCATGGGGAAGCCCATGGCCTCATAAATCAAGCCGGAATAGAAGTCGACGTTTGGATAGAGGTTTCTGTCGATGAAGTAGGAATCGTTGAGCGCAACCTCTTCCAGTTTCATCGCAATATCTAGAAGGGGGTTCATGCCGGTTACTTCGAAAACCTGATCGGCGGTCTTTTTGATGATCGTGGCCCGGGGGTCATAGCTCTTGTAGACGCGATGACCGAAGCCCTGCAGGAGGGTTTCACCCGACTTAACTTTTTCGACGTACGCCGCGACGTTGTCGAAGGTGCCGATGTCATGGAGCATGTGAATAACGGCCTCGTTGGCACCACCGTGCAGCGGGCCATACAGGCCGCAGGTCGCAGCGGCAACAGCGGAGTACGGGTCTGCGTTACTTGAACCGACTGTTCTCATAGTCGTTGTCGAACAGTTCTGTTCGTGGTCTGCGTGAAGAATCAAAAGAATGTCCAGAGCCCGAGTGAGGGTGGGGTCGGGCTCATAACCCGGGTCGGCAACATTCCACATCATTCGAAGAAAATTGCCGGTGTAACCGAGATGGTTGACCGGGTATTCATATGGCAGCCCCAGCCGGTTCTTGTAGGCAAAAGCTGCCATGGTTGGCATCTTGGCTATCAGTCGGTGGGTCTGGATTAGCCGGTTGTGAGGGTCGCTTATGTTTTTTGCCTCTGGATAGAAGGTCGACAGCGCCGCAACGGTAGAGACCAGGGTTCCCATAGGGTGAGCGTCGTAACGCAAGCCCTTCATAAATTGAGCAATATCTTCGTGAACGTATGTGTGATAGGTGATGTGGTGCACCCATTCTTCGGCTTCGGCTTCAGATGGAAGCTCCCCGTTGAGCAGCAAATAGCAAACTTCAAGAAAGTTTGAGTGTTCGGCGAGTTGTTCAATGGGATACCCGCGGTACCGAAGAATTCCGTTTCCGCCGTCGATATAGGTGATCTGGCTGTTGCAGTTCGCTGTTGACATGTAGGCCGGGTCATAAAACCACATGCCTTTGTCCAACTCGCGAAGAGCTGCTGACGAGATAGTGCCGTCCACAATTGGGACGGTGACGCTTTCCCCACTTCGGTTGTCTGTAATCGTGAAGGACTCTTCGGACACGCTCATTCCTCTACATTCTGTACGTCTTATATATCCACAAAGGGTTTGAGCCCTGAGGTGCGCCGTTGCACGGTTCAATAAACCCAATAAACCCCAGCCCGGACCGTACCTCAACTTGGAGCGTTTTGCCTCTTTCCGGGGGCCGGATTTGCGCGAGGCTCGTGAATAATGGCCGAGAACCCCCCGAGACGGTGGCTGCGATGGGTTTAGAGCGGCGAGTTGTCGTGTCTTCGACGGGGAAGTCGTTCGCGCTTTGAACTGAAAAGTTCGACGAGGTCGGCCAACTCTTTTCG
>JASMKJ010000291.1 GCA_030749275.1 Acidimicrobiales bacterium | reverse complement strand
GTCGAAGTCCGTTTCCTTCATTTTGCTGATCACCGTCTGCAGGTGATCGCGCTTCTTCGAAATGACACGCACCTGCTCGCCTTGAGTCTGAGACTGGACACCTTTAATGCCTAAACCCTTGATGAACTTATTGAGTTCTTTGGCTTTTTCACCACTAATTCCTGCTTGGAGAAGGGCTACTTGACGAACGGAGGTACCCGACGCGTCCTCTACCTCCCCATAATCAAGAGCCTTAAGGCTCACCTTTCGCTTTACAAGCTTTTCTTCCAACACCTGGCGAAGAGCGTTAAGGCGGTCTTCACTACTGCTCAGCAAGGAAATCTGAGCATCACTTAGCGCAACTTGAGACCCAGTGTCTTTGAAGTCATAGCGAGTACTCACCTCTCGAGCCGCTTGGTCCACAGCATTGCGGACTTCCTGCATATCTATTTCCGAAACAACGTCAAACGAAGCCATAAATCGAAATATACAGACCCGGATGGGGTTCGAGTGTCGCTTGAACCAGCGAGAGTAATTGGGGCAACGCAACCGAACCGATAACGTGTCCGCCGTTGGGTCGGTGCCCGAGTGGCCAAAGGGAACGGGCTGTAAACCCGTCGGTTCACACCTACGGAGGTTCGAATCCTCCCCGGCCCACCACGAACGGCGAGCCTCACGGCTGGCCGTTCGTCGCGTTCCACCTGGGTGCCCAAAGTATCGCCCGTGACCAACAGCACACGCGATTGGAAGGGCATTACCCGCAGCCGTGTTCACCTCACCAACAAGAATGGGCGGCCGACAACGATCTTGGGCTAACTTCCGGGCATGGCCGAATCCTGTTACGCAGAACGTGACGGTCGAATTTTCACCGTCACAATTAACCGACCCGAACGAATGAACGCGCTGCACCCACCCGGTAACGCTGAGATGGCAGAACTATTTGATGAATTTCAGAACGACCCCGATTTGTGGGTAGCGATCGTAACAGGCGCTGGTGACCGCGCTTTCAGCGCTGGGAATGACTTGCGGTATCAAGCCGAAGGTGGAGATCGATCTGCTATGCCCGAAAGCGGATTTGGAGGGCTCACCTCTCGGTGGGATCTCGATAAACCCGTTATTGCCGCAGTCAACGGAGTTGCGATGGGCGGTGGCTTCGAAATCGCCTTAGCTTGCGACATGATCATCGCCAGCGAAAATGCTCGTATGGCATTGCCAGAACCCAAAGTCGGGTTGGCCGCCTTAGCCGCCGGAGTTCACCGCCTTCCTCGGCAGATTGGGCTCAAGCGCGCCATGGGAATGATGTTGACGGGACGTCATGTACTGGCCCAGGAGGGTTATGAGTTGGGGTTCGTAACGGCGGTAGCACCCGAGGGAGAGGCACTTAACGAAGCTCGCCGTTGGGCAGAGATGATCCTCGAATGTTCACCCATGTCGATTCGGGCAACCAAACAGGCAGCGATGCAAGGATTAGATCAAGCTGGAGTGCGAGCCGCTCACGAAGGAAAGTACGAAGCGGTCAAAGCGATGAGCAAGAGTGAGGATTACATAGAAGGACCGGTTGCATTTTCCGAGAAACGCCCGCCCCAATGGAAAGGCCGTTAGAGGTCGTTTGATGGAGACCAACAAATAATGACTAATGCTGAGAGAACTGCAGCAGTCGCTGAAGCGATGTCAGACATTAGAGAAATCGATGCTGCGGGGATTGACCGTGACTCTGTTGAGTTGATTCGACATCGGCTCATCGAACTGGCCCAACGAAGAGAACTGTTCCCGTGGAGTGACTTCCCGCCCAATGATTCAAGAGATGGCAGCACCCTTTACCTATTGTCCCAGGACGAAGATCATCGATTCGCGCTCTACGTGCAGTCAGTGGCCGACACAACCCAAGCTCCGCCACACGACCACTTAACTTGGGCGTGCATTGTGGGTTTAGAAGGCAAGGAAACCAATCGGAAATATGAACAGGTAGCTGGACAAGGGCGACCTCAAATAGCAGACGAATTTGTGGTTGAGCACGGAACAGGCATCGCTTTTCTACCCGATGACGTCCATTCCATACATGTGCAGGGCGGATCATTAAATTTCCACTGTTACGGACATGATTTGTTGGACCTTCCTCCGCGTAACTATTGGAGTGAACCTGACGGAGAATGGCGAACTATGAAAATTCGCTATCCAATAATTGACGCTCGCTCGTGACGACAGACAGCATTTCGGTTAGCGAACTTGCAACAGCGATCAGCGGCACTGACGAATTAGCGATCGTTGATCCACGGGATCACGAAACATATAGCCAAGGCCATCTTTTGTGGGCCGCAAGTCTTCAACTTGACGATGCACTTATAGCTGCTGAGGTTCTCCTCCCGCGTCTTTCAACCCCGATAGTCATCGCAGGAGACGACGACGACGATAGAGCACTTCAAGCCATCCTCAAGGAAAACGGATGGACAAACGTCACGGTCTTAGAGGGCGGCATCGGATCTTGGACGCATGCAGGACACGAACTTTATTCAGGTGTGAATGTGCCATCGAAGTTGTTCGGTGAATTAGTTGAACGTCACTACGGGACACCACACGTTGAAGCAGCCCAACTCAACGAATGGATATCAGAAGGGCGTTCGTTAGTTATTTTGGACTCACGAACTGAACGTGAGTTCAACCGCATGAGTATCCCAACCGGCCGCTCGTGTCCGGGCGGAGAACTTGTGTATCGAGTGTTCGATTTACTGACACAAGATGCCACCGTTGTCGTGAACTGTGCGGGGCGAACACGCAGCATTCTTGGAGCGGAATCGTTGGTGCGAGCGGGAATCCCTAACGAGGTGGTTGCATTAGAGAATGGCACCATGGGATGGGAACTTGCCGACTTGACATTGGACCATGGCAACGACGATGTAGCACCGGCTCCTACCGTCACGGGCCGACGACAGGCATCGGTGGCAGCGCAACAAGTTTCCAGACGTTTCGATGTCGGTCAAATAACCAGTTCCACTATGGATCAATGGAAAGCCGACGACTCACGAACGGTGTATCAGTTTGATGTACGGACACCCGCTGAATACGACGCGGGCCATCTTGCCAGTTTCAGAAATGCCCCGGGAGGCCAACTAATTCAAGCCACCGACGAATATGCAATTACCCGAGGAGCGCGGATAATTCTGACGGATAATGACCTCACAAGAGCCACAATGACCGCTTCTTGGCTCATAGAAATGGGTTGGGAAACTCATGTACTTAACGATGACCTGGGCGATGACAGTTCACTCGAACAGGGAACCAGTGAACTGACATTCCGAAGCCCGCAAGTTGTCCTTCCCTATGATCCAGGAGATGCTCACGTAGCACGACGGGCAATGCAGCAGTACCTCGACTGGGAAGTAGCGTTAGTCGATCAGTATGACCGCGACGCACTTGCACGCTTCACGAATGAGGGTTGGGCGTAAAGAATTTACAAATCAGAGTATTTGGCAATTATGTCCCCAAAACGCAGCGCGTCTTCAGGTGAATCGATCAGAGTCGGCATTCCTGCCATCGCTGTGACTGGGACAACGAGCCGATCCACGCCACGGGCCTTCATCTTGGGGACGTCGTCGGGGTTTTCGGGCATAGGCATCGTTATCTCCAAAGCATCAGGATCTCGCCCAAAATCCTCTGCGGTTCTGCGGGCAAGATCGATCCGTTCTTGTGGGGTATCGCGAGCCGGAAAGTACCCGTCGCCTAGCCGCCCAGCTCTTCGAGCAGCGTAATCGGTGTCGCCCCCCACGATGATAGGAACCGAACTATTGACGGGTCGCGGCAAACAATACGTATCTGTGAACTGGACAAATTCGCCTTGGAAAGTAGCGCAGTCGTTTGCCCACAACTCACGCATAGCTGCCACATATTCGTCTGTCCTCGGTCCTCGGCGTTCAAACGGCGCCCCGATTGCGTCAAACTCTTCTTTGAGCCAACCGACTCCGATGCCGAGAAGGACTCTGCCCCCGGACATGTAGTCAAGAGTCGCCACTTGAGCGGCGCATACGACAGGTGAGTGTTGTGGCAAAATCAAGATCGCTGTGCCGAATTTGATGGTTTTTGTGGCGCCAGCCATATGGGCCATCCAAATCAGCGGGTCGGGCAATATCAAGTCTTCGGCGCCACCAGCAATTTTCCCCGACTCGCTGTACGGATACACCGACTCGTATCCCGATGGGATCACTGTGTGTTCGACGGTCCATGCAGACTCGAAACCCGCCTCTTCGCCAGCTTGCACTAACTCCGTAGCCAAGACGGTGTCTGCTGCATATTTATCGGTATTGCAATATCTAAGACCAAACTTCATGATGTCCCCTTCGATGTCCGCCTCTAATCTACGACTACAACCATTGACGGTTCAGGAGTCCAATGTCTTATTTGCCGAATGTCTCAGAGATCTTCGATCCTTCGTTATGGAGTCAGGTTGAAGGATTCGATTTCAATGACATCACATATCATCGAGCAGTAGACCAAGGAACTGTTCGCATTGCATTCGATCGACCGGACGTTCGCAATGCGTTCAGGCCAGGAACCGTTGATGAGCTCTATAGCGCCCTTGACCATGCTCGCATGAGCACTGACGTCGGTGTCGTTCTACTCACCGGAAACGGACCATCGACAAAAGACGCCGGATGGGCCTTTTGTTCAGGTGGGGATCAACGAATTCGAGGCAAAGACGGATACAAATACGCCGACGGAGAAACCAGCGAAACAATTGATCCAGCTCAAGTTGGACGGTTACACATCCTCGAATGTCAACGCCTGATTCGGATGATGCCAAAGGTAGTGATCTGTGTTGTGCCCGGCTGGGCCGTGGGCGGGGGACACAGCCTTCATGTCACATGTGATTTAACCCTCGCCAGTCGAGAACATGCTCGCTTCAAGCAAACAGATACTGATGTAGCGAGTTTCGATGGAGGATTCGGCTCTGCTTACCTTGCGAAGCAGATAGGTCAGAAAAAAGCACGCGAGGTGTTTTTCCTTGGGCGAACGCACAACGCTGAAGAACGATTTCTCATGGGCGACGTCAACTTGGTAGTTGATCACGCGGATCTAGAAAACGTGGCGTTGGAATGGGCAGGAGAAATCAACTCCAAGTCCCCAACCGCGCAACGAATGGCAAAGTTCGCTTTCAACTTGGTCGATGACGGTCTCATCGGCCAGCAAGTTTTCGCCGGCGAGGCCACTCGATTGGCCTATGGGACCGATGAAGCAACCGAGGGTCGAGATGCCTTTCTGGAAAAGCGCCAACAAGATTTCACACAATTCCCGTGGCATTTCTGAACGGCAAGGTCAAATTTCTGTAGCCAAACGCTGCATCACGGTGACATTCAGCCACTGCCCAAATTTGCGACCGACTTCCCTCTCAACCCCCACCAGCTTGAAGCCGTGTTTTGAGTGAAGAGCTATTGAAGCTGGATTCTCACCAGCTATCCGGGCAAAAGTTGCATGGAAACCATGTTCATCGGCAAGCCGCACCAATTCAGCCAGCAGCAGAGACCCGACACCGGTGCCTTGGTGGTCTTCATGCACATAAATGGAATTTTCGACGCTAGTTCCGTAGGCCGGCCGATCCCTAT
>JASMKJ010000290.1 GCA_030749275.1 Acidimicrobiales bacterium | reverse complement strand
CGCGGCGGCCATGGCTGCCCCGTCGTTGACTTTTACGACCGGAATCGCGGTCGCCTTTCCTAGGAGTCCCATGGTGTCTGCTCAAGTAGCGTGGGAATTGGCTGGCGAAACAAAGGGCAAATTCCGCTTGGGTTTAGGTAGCCAGGTGAAAGGGCACGTCGTTCGACGTTATTCCGCTGACTTCGATCGTCCAGCTCGTCGTCTTCATGACTATGTCCTCGCCGTGAAAGCTTGTCTGAGGGCGTTTCGGGGCGAAGAGCGCTTAAGCCATGAGGGGGATTTTTATAATCTGTCTCTCCTGCCTGACGCTTGGAAGCCGCGTTCTCATGAATTTGGCGACATTAAGATCGATATTTCATCGGTGGGGCCTCTAATGAACCGCGTGGCGGGTCAAGTGGCTGATGGGGTGCATGTCCATCCGATGCATTCAATGCATTACATCCAAAATCGACTGTTGCCTGAGATCGCGGAGGGAGCAGAACACACAAATCGGGAGCCCTCTGACATCGATCTGATTGTCCCTGTCTTCGCCGTCGCAGGCGACACGCCCGAAGAGCGAGCGCCGTGGGTCCATCGAGCTAAAACCCAAATCGCGTTCTATGGAACAACTCCAAACTACGCGTTTCAATTCGAAGATCTGGGTTTTGAGGGAGTGACAAAAGCTCTCGGAGACAAGATGAAGGCAGGGGATTTGCAAGGGATGGCCGACATCATCTCCGACGAAATGCTGGACCACTTCGCGTTGGTAGCCACGTGGGACGAAATGGCGGATCGGTTGAAGGAGCGATATGGCGGCACTGCGTCTCGAGTTGTCATGTATTTGACCGAGGAGCAAATGCGAAAAGACCCGGAATCTGTAGACAAATGGGGTCAAGTTGCCCGTGATTCGAGGAGTTAGACCATGACAGAACGTGTTGCACTTGTTACCGGTGGCGGTAGCGGAATCGGTAGGGAAATCTCTATCGGATTGGCGAAGGCCGGACGAAAGGTGGCGGTCGCTGATTTGAACCTCGAAGGAGCCTCGGAGACCGTTTCGTTAATTTCTGAAGCGGAAGGTTCTGCTATCGCTGTCCACATGGATGTCGCCGCTACCGACGCTGTCCAAGATGGCATCTTGCAGATTCTTGATGAACTCGGGTCCATCGAAATATTGGTGAATTGTGCCGGCTGGGATGAGCTGATGCCGTTCTTGTCAACTGATGAACCTTTTTGGGATCAGGTACTTGAGATCAATTACAAAGGCGTCCTGCGCACGGTTCATGCTTGCCTCCCGTCAATGGTCGAGAACGGTTGGGGACGGATCGTAAACATCGGTTCGGATGCTGGTCGTGTGGGCTCATCTTTTGAAGCCGTTTACTCAGGAGCGAAGGGTGGGGTCATTGGTTTCACAAAAACCATTGCCCGGGAAGTGGCGAGATCGGGAGTTACGGCCAACGTTGTATGCCCAGGCCCAACCGATACAGCACTTCTTGATGGGATAGTGGCCGCCAGCGACGATGGCGACAAGATCATCGGAGCGATGGCCCGGGCGGTTCCAATGAAACGGGTCGGCACTCCAAAAGAGGTGGCTTCCGCTGTTATCTATTTCAGCTCCGAAGAAGCCAGCTTCGTGACAGGGCAAACCCTGTCAGTTTCCGGTGGCTTAACAATGAGCTAACCGACGCTGGCTTCGGCAGTCGCGCAGAATTGTGATCTGTTGCTCTGGTAAGCGGTAGAAATAGTAGATCGACACCCAACCATCCCAGTTCCGACGCAGCAGTTGGATAGTGACAGCGGCAGCCTTTGTTGCCAACTTTGTCAACTTTGGAGTCTTATTCTCCTTTGGCATTTTTCTAACTCCAATCGCTGAATCCTTTGAAACTTCGACGGGTCCAGTAGCTCCTTTGTTCTCAACGGCAGTCTGCTTTTATTACTTGGCGGGGGCGATTGGAGGCAAAATCAGCGACAGCGTGGGTGTCCGACCCGTAGTTGGAACAGGCGCTGTGTTTATGACTATTGGGCTGATCGTTAGCAGC
>JASMKJ010000289.1 GCA_030749275.1 Acidimicrobiales bacterium | reverse complement strand
GAACTCATGGCAGAGATCGTCACCTCCTTGTAGTTCACGGCAACTAGGTTCCAAGGGGTGCGTCTGGCAGTACTTGCATCCGGGACCGGCTCAATTTGTCGAGCGATCGTTGATGCAGGGGTAGAAGTGGCGGCGGTACTTGTCGACAGAGACTGCCCTGCGATAGATCTCGCGGAAGCCGACAATCGACCTGTCTTATTGGTTGAGCGTGATGATTTTGGGACAAAGTTCGACCGAAATCAGTACTCGAACGAAGTGGTGGCCGCTCTGGGAAACGAGAACATCGATGTGGTCGCTATGGCCGGTTTCGGAACCATTCTCGGTGCCTCATTCTTTGACGCTTACCGAGGACGAGTACTTAACACCCATCCTTCCCTCCTACCATCCTTCCCCGGCTGGCATGCAGTGCGCGATGCTCTTCGACATGGGGTCCAAATAACAGGGTGCACCGTTCACATTGCCACCTTAGAAGTTGATGCGGGCCCCATTCTCGCCCAGGCAGCAGTGGAAATACGAGACGATGATGACGAAGCGTCGCTGCACGAGAGAATCAAACTGCTTGAACGAGACCTGTACCCAGCAACTATCAAGAAATTCCTTGCCGACATGGAGACACAAAGATGAGAGCACTCATTTCCGTATACGACAAAACAGGGATCATTGAAACTGCGAAAGCTCTAGCTGAACTTGGCTGGGACATCGTTTCCAGCGGAGGCACAGCCACAGCTCTCAGAGAAGCCGGTGTCGACGTGACACCGGTAGAAGAAGTTACCCAGAGCCCAGAAATGCTCGACGGTCGAGTCAAAACCTTGCACCCCAACATCCACGGCGGGATACTCGCAGACCGAAACAAACCAGAACATCTCGCAGCGCTCAACGAATACGGGATCGAACCTATCGACCTAGTGATATGCAACCTGTACCCATTTCGTAGCGACCCCAGCGTCGAACTAATCGACATTGGCGGCCCGACAATGGTGCGTGCAGCCGCAAAAAATCACGACAGTGTCGGCATCGTCGTAGACCCCAACGACTACAACCAGGTCATTGCAGAGTTATCGGACCAAGGAACTCTTTCTGTGGGGACACGGCGACAACTTGCCAGAGCGGCCTTCGCGCACACCGCTGCTTATGACGCCGCCATCGTCGAATGGCTCGATGATGACGATCCACTACCACCCACACTTCACCTCGCCCTCGAAAAAGCAGACGACTGCCGCTACGGCGAAAATCCGCATCAAGCAGGCGCGAGATACCGGCCCATCTCTACCTCTCCTTGGTGGGACGCCACGGTCCAACACGAAGGCCTCGCCCTCAGCTACCTCAACTTCTTTGACGCCGACGCAGCATGGAGAATCGCCCATGACCTAGGTGATATGGCGACCCAAGCAGCAGTAGCGATCATCAAACATGCCAACCCTTGCGGCGCCGCGACAGGCGACAACCTGGCCGACACATACCAACGAGCATTTGACTGCGATCCACGGTCAGCATTTGGAGGAATAGTTGCCACCAACCAAGTCATTGACCTCGCCACCGTCGAAATAATCGAACAAGCAGCCCAAGCAGACCTGATCATCGCCCCAGGCTACGAAGACGGTGTTATTGACCGGATCCGATCGAAACGAAAGAACACCAGAATTATTGAAGGTCCGGCGCCAGACGCAATGAGTATCCAATTTCGCCAAATTACAGGGGGATGGCTAGTGCAGACCCCTCACCACTATGGAATGCAGCGAGATGAATGGACCGTCGTCACCGACCGTCAACCCGGACCTAGTGAATGGGAAGACGCTGAATTTGCGTGGCGCGTCGCAGGACACGTCACTTCGAACGCCATTGTCTTGGCCAAGGACCGTACCGCGTGGGGAATAGGGGCAGGACAACAAAATCGTGTCGAATCGGGTCAAATCGCGGCATCAAAGGCTGAAGGAAGAGCTACAGGAGGCGCATGCGCGAGCGACGCTTTCTACCCGTTCCCCGATGGTGTAGAAGCAGCAGCAGCAGCAGGTGTTGCTGTGGTCATCCAACCAGGAGGAGCAATGCGTGACGAAGACGTAATCGCACGAGCCAACGAACTCGGCCTATCAATGATCTTCACTGGTGAACGTCAGTTCCGGCACTAAATCAGACCTAGCCTGCATCTTGTGACAGCAATACTCCTTGACGGCCAAGCGCTCGCCGACACAGTCAAACAAGAAGTAGCCACCCAAGTGAAAGGTTTAGATGTCATTCCGGGTCTCGGCACCATCCTGGTTGGGGATGACCCGGCTTCGCATAGCTATGTAGGAGCCAAGATTCGCGACTGCGAAGAAGTAGGCATCGCCTCCATTCACGAACACCTTCCAGCGGACATTCAACAAGCTGACCTTGATGCGGTCATTCAACGCTTTAACTCCGATCCCGAAGTCCATGCATACATCGTTCAACTGCCGCTCCCACCGCAACTAGATGAAGAAGCAGCGCTCCTAGCAATCGACCCGAACAAAGACGCTGACGGCCTGCACCCTGTCAACCTTGGTCGGCTTGTTATGGGGGTAGACGGACCACTGCCATGTACTCCTCGGGGGATTCAGTTGATGCTCGAAACATACGAGATCCCGGTCGAAGGGAAACACGTGTGCGTGATTGGGCGAGGCCTCACCATCGGACGCCCCATGGCTCTTTTAATGGCTTTAAAGAGGGTGACAGCTAACGCAGCGGTCACAGTC
Source organism: Acidimicrobiales bacterium (assembly GCA_030749275.1). Taxonomy (GTDB): domain Bacteria; phylum Actinomycetota; class Acidimicrobiia; order Acidimicrobiales; family Poriferisodalaceae; genus UBA6944. The sequence goes on along the minus strand of JASMKJ010000289.1, from coordinate 28 downwards.
ATTCACACAGGTGTCGCGGATCTGGCCT
>JASMKJ010000288.1 GCA_030749275.1 Acidimicrobiales bacterium | reverse complement strand
CGGTCACCAGGACGGGGGATAGGCAACACATAGTTTCCGAACGCCTTCGTTGCTAAATGCCCGGCTATGGAGCCAGCGCTCATCGCCATCATCATGGGATTCAGGGCTCGGAGGAGTCCGTCAATAATCTGAGCATCGGCTTCGGAAACATCGGATGGCGAACTATTTTCCGCGAGACGTCCGGCGAGACGATCCAGAAGTGGCCGATACGCGTCCAATGTCGCAGACGCCCATTCAGCTCTCGTGACGGCTTCCACCGACACGGGCTGACCTGACGCAGCGACGTCTAACGACGTGATGTTGGCCACTTGTAGCTCCGCGACTCTTGCGAATTCAGTGAGCTTGACTCGCCGTAATGGATCAACATTCGTCTCCGGAGTGCCCTCAGTGGCTATCTGGTAGGCGAATTGGCGAGCCACATCCCACGCTATGGGGCCTTGATGATTGAAAATTTTGCCGAGATCACCCAAAAATGGAAGACCTCCGAAAGGGTTATCTTCCTCAAAAGGATCGTCACTAGTCACGTTCGCATGGTAGGCCGGTGCGTGTGGAACGCCACCCAGATCACTCCATACACCGAAGTGACAACTAATCAATGACCACAGTTGCTGTCTCCGGTGTAGATGGAGCGTTGCGGTCTCGAATTGCTGAAGCTCTCTCTCAGGTTTTCGAACAAGTCGTCAGCTTCACATACGGAACCGATGAAGTTTCGTTAACCAACGTTGAATGGCTTATTCACTTGGCTTTCTCTGATGAGTCAGATCAGAAAAATCTGATTGGTCTGCTCCACTTAGCCAACGAATCAAAAGTCTCTCGACTGGTGGTGGTGTCTAGCGCAATGGTCTATGGAGCGTGGCCCAACAACTCTGTCCCCTTATCCGAGGATGCCCCTGTTCGTCCCAACCCTGAATCAGCGTTCGCGGTCCACCAAGCCGACGCTGAACGCACTGCATTGGAGTGGGCTGACATGGATCTGGATCGTCGAGTCACGATTCTTCGACCGACAGCGGTGGCGTCACCTAACGCGACCGGCCTCATCGGGGAAGCGTTGCTTGCAGCTGCCCCGATACGAACCCGTCGAGACGATCCACCGCAACAATTTGTCCATTTAGATGACCTTGCAACGGCTGTTGCTACAGTCGTCCAGCTCGACGACTCGGGTGTATTCAATGTTGCCCCCGACGGGTGGCTTACGGCGCAAGAAGTGAGGGAACTTGTCGGCGCGCGACCCATCATTCGACTTCCAGTTCCTTTACCTGGCCGGCTCGACCGGTATGTGACACGCAGAGTAGGGCACCAAGCACCTACCGGTCTTCTGCCTTACACCCGGTACCCGTGGGTAGTCGCCAACGATCGGCTTCGAGCCACAGGTTGGGCGCCCCGTTATGGCAATGATGAAGTGTTCGTCGCAGCTGATGCGGGGATGCCATGGGATTCGATGAACGCGAAGCAACGCCAAAATGTGTCGCTGGCATTCGGCGCCGCATCGATTCTTGGTCTGGTCTATGGGCTGGTTTCTTGGCTGAAGCGAGTGGCTAGAGGCGGGGAAAGTTAGTCGAGTTCTCCCACTTCAATGCCCAGGAGCATCAACTGCTGATCGCGCCAGATTCGCAAAGATGCCGAGGCTCCTGGCTCCAACATTCGAGCGTCCACTATCAAAGCTCCCATGTCCACTACAGGCTGACCGTTAAGTTCCACCACGATGTCTCCGACTTGTAATCCCCCAAGAGCTGACGGACCGCCGGAATCTACGGATTGAACCAACACGCCTGCCGAGTGACTCGGCGGAAGTAGATCCGCAACAGCATCAGATCCACGAATTCCGAGGCGCCCGTGCCGAGGCCGGCCCCACTGAATGATGTCCTTTGCGACATGTCGTGCAATTTCGATAGGAGTTGCGAAGCCCAGACCCTCAGCGCCAACGTCGGTCACGGCAATTACCGTCGTGATGCCAACCACCGCGCCCCGAGCATCAACTAATGCTCCACCTGAAGAACCTGGCGAAATAGGGGCGTCAGTTTGTACCAGTTCGTACAGCCAGTCACCCTGCGGTGATTGCAGCCGTCGGTTAGTCGCGCTAATCACTCCGACAGTCACAGTCGGCCCCCCACGCAAACTCAAGGGCGAACCTATTGCAATGGCTGTTTCTCCGGCACGAAGCCGATCGGCGCGCCCGAGAGTTGCAGGTGCAAAAGAGGAAGGTGTTCCGCTTACCGGTCGCAGCACGGCAACATCGGTGCGTCGGTCCATTCCGACTAATTCAGCTTCGAACACAGCTCCTTCGGCGAGAACGATCTGAAAGCCGTCACCCCCATCCACCACATGGGTGTTTGTGATTAGATGACCGTCATTGCGAAAAATCACCCCGGATCCAGAACCCACTACCCGTCCGTACTGGAGAACTTCGACTCGCACAACGCTCGGCGTCACCATGGCTGCGATGTCCGCAACGGGTAACGGTCCATCACCACTTTGGGGGACTGCTGAGACATTGGCAGTAGTAATCTCGCGCTCCACGATTCGTTCGACCACCTGAGGTGATGTCGACAGCATGGTCCCCACCACCAGCGCCGCCACCGTGGCGCCGAGAACAGCGCCCACCAGTCCGGCGCCAACCAATCTACCCGTGCCCGATGTTCGCTTTAGATCCTTGGCGTCTGGGGCTAAATATTGCAATTCACTAGGATGTCGCCAGATCCGATCGTCGGGATGCAACGCGTACTTGGTGGTTGGGCTTTCTTCGACAGTGGTGTCCGGATCGTCAGGAATCTGAGACCAATCGATCGAACTTTCTAGTTCCCATTCATCGGGAGAAAACGACTCAGAAGGACCACCGGACGTAGCACCCGTGGAGGGCTCTTCGGAGTCGTCGCTTGAGTTCACACCTCAAAACGTACCTACCGAATCAGCATTATTACCCGCGACCCGTGGAAGCGATAGGGAGGCGAGCCTTTGTCGGCGTACCATAAACATGTGCTTGCTCCACAAAACGTTGACTCATGGGTCGTGTTAACCCCCAATGAACTCCAGATTGGCGAGATTTATGACTGGTGTCTGCACCCATCATGTGGTGCTGTGGTGCTGTTTTCGGGAACGGCGCGAGATCACGCGAAGGGCCGCGCCGATGTATCGCTCCTTGAATACGAGGCCTATGAGGAACACGTCGAGCCTCGTTTGGAAGCAATAGTCACCGAAATGCGAAATCTATGGCCTGAGATTTCCCGGGTGGTGTTGGCTCACCGCACCGGGCCTCTCTCCATCGGCGAAAGTTCCGTGGTAGTAGCCGTATCTTCCCCCCACCGTCCTGAAGCGTTTGAAGCCGCAAGGTTTGGGATAGACACTCTCAAGGCGACCGTACCGATATGGAAACGAGAAGTATGGAAAGACGGGGAAGATTGGGCACTAGCAGCACAAGACATCACCGAGGTTGGGTCCTTACAAACGACCAATGAGAACCCGGCATGACTCCCCTCGCGTTCTTGGGACTTGCCGCAGCGATCACTCTCTTGGGATCGCTGTTTCTTGTAATTAGTGGCCGTAAGAAGACACCATGGGAATCGAGCATCAATAGTTTCCGCAAACGCCTAGAAGCCATAGCGCCACCAGAACATCAGACTGCAGACCCATCAGGCGACATGTGGACACCTGGCGATAGGGGACGTTCCGCTGGCACGTGACCTAGCGATCGATCTCGGCACCGCCAATACGTTGGTGTACGAACGTGGCCGCGGCATCGTTCTTAACGAGCCGTCAGTTATCGCTATGAACGAACGAACTGGCGACGTCCTTGCTGTTGGGCGCGAAGCCTGGCAGATGATCGGGAGAACGCCGTCCTACATTGTCGCGGTGCGTCCCTTACGTAAGGGAGCTATTACCGACTTTGACACCACGCAACGGATGATCAGACTGATTCTTCAGCAGGTAGGTGTCGGTCGATTCGGTAAGACGCGTGTAGTTGTGTGCGTCCCATCGGTGATCACCCCAGTTGAACGCCGCGCTGTAACCGACGCAGCCCGTCGAGCGGGAGCTAGTGATGTACGCCTGATTGATCAGCCAATGGCGGCCGCTATCGGATCGGGTCTGCCGATTCATGAACCCATCGGGAATATGGTTATCGACGTTGGTGGCGGAACCGCTGAGACGGCGATGGTGTCCATGGGCGGGATTGTTTCGCTGAAAGCCATAAGGGTGGGTTCATTTGACTTTGACGCTGCTTTACAGAACTTCGCACGACGGGTTCACGGCATCGCGATTGGCGAACGGACAGCTGAAGAAATCAAAGTGCAAATCGGGTCAGCGTGGGCAGTGGAAGATGAATTTGATGCTGAAGTGAAGGGACGTGATCTCACCACAGGCCTACCCAGAACGTTCATCTTGACACCCGATCAGGTGAGGTCGGCCCTGGAAGAACCCGTCCAAGCAGTAGTCGACTCTGTCGTTGACTGTCTCAGCCAAGCGCCGCCCGAATTATCTCAAGACCTTCTTGTGCACGGAGTCCATCTAGTGGGTGGGGGAGGTCTTCTGAGGGGTTTAGCTCAACGTCTGGAGAACGATGCGCGGGTCCCGGTGCGCACCGTCCGAACGCCGATGGAAGCAGTCGTGTTGGGAGCTGGACGAGCATTAGACAACTTTGAAGAACTTTCATCCTCATTCAACACCTATGGCAATCGTCGCTGAATTTGGTGTGAGCGGTCGAAGGTTTCTCAACCACGTCGCCGCGCTTTTGCTTCCGTCGCTTTTGCTGATTGTCGCGTGTTCTGACGAAGGAGAACGCCCTTCTGGGTTAAATGGAGAACAGGCACCGTCGGTTGAGAGATCGGTTGGTTTCGACGGCAACATCATTCGCCTTGGGGTTGTTGCCGATCTGACTGGCCCAGCATCGGTGCTAGACAGAGCCAGACTCACCGGGGTTTCTGCTTACTGGTCAGATGTCAATGCACAGGGCGGTGTTGGCGGCAGATACGTCGTGGAACTAGAGATCCTTGACCACCGCGGTGACCCCCAAATTGCCGAACAGTCTGTTCCGTCGCTATTGAATGAAGTAGTTGCTTTAACGTTCATCAATGAGACAGCGATGGGAGCGGTGCATCCGTTTCTTGTGGCTGAACAAGTCTTGGGAGTAGCCCCGACTTCCACCCTCGACTGGGAATCCGATCCACGATTCCTAACTCACGTTCCCCCCGTTGAGGCCGTGGTGTTAGCGCTGTTTCAAGATGCGCCATCTTCCAAATGGTGTGTTATCACTGACGGATCCCCCTTGGGGATGGCGGTACGAAACTCGTCCACGCGAGCAGCTCGCATTGCTGGTGCAGAAAATGTGACCCTTATGGAAGTAGAAGAAGATCTCAACTCGGCGATTACTGCAGCCGCCTGCGAAATGGTGTTGGCTGAGGTAGCGGAAAGGTTCCAAACGAAAGTCGTCGCCTCGGTGCCTGCAAACCGAAAAATCTTCCGTCAGGCCGGAGTAGCAAACACCGCCCTGAAACGACATGACCTGCAATTCACTTATGTGGACTTCGGACCCTCGTGGGACGTGGATTCGTCAGTGGGGATGAGACCGTTTCTGGCTGCCTTGCTGCGCCACGCACCAGATATTCAACCTGATACCAGAGTGCGTGATGGGTACGTGTCCCAAATCCGACTGCATCAACTCCTCGAACAAGCTGTGGATGACGGTGACTTAAGGCGCTCAAGTCTCTACGCAACCAATGAAGCGCGAGAACAATTCAATATGTCGGGCTTGGCGGAAGACATAAACGGGTCAGCGGGGCAACTCTTTGTGCCCCGGAACATGAACGTTCGACTTGCTAGTGGTGGAGAGGAAAGCCTCGACGCACGAGGCTGGGAGCTTGAACGACAACTGCGGGCAGAGAACTTCGATGCGTTGGCTCGCGAACTACTTGGCTAATTAGCCGACGCTAAGTAAATCAGCCGCGATAGATCGAACCTGTCGGTCCGTGTCACCCAACGCTTCCTCCATCGCTTTTTGTGCCCGGGGGTCATCGAATTGGAAAAGTCCCAGAACAGCGCGTCTGCGAATTTGAGCTTTGTCGTTCATCGCCCCCAAAAGGCAACCCAAAATAGCTTCCCCGTCAACATCAATCGAGGACACCAAAGCTCCCAAGGCGGCTACAGCGCTCTCTCGACACAGAGCATCGTCATGCCTTTCAGCCATTTCAATCAAAGGCCTCACCCCCGCCACATCCATTTGCTCTCCCACCGCAAATGCAGCTGCTTCGGCGACTGACGGGTCGGCATCGGTCAAGCAGCACCTGGCGTTCACATCGGATCTCCCGGCGGTAATTTCCAGAGCTCGCCGCCTCACTGAGGCACTCGGATCGTTGAGCGCCGCGCTTAACTCTGAAGAACTTAGAGAATCCATGCGCTGCAGAGCCCCAAGAGCCAAACAGCGTGACGGTGGATCGTCGCTCGATAGCGAAGTACGCGCTAACGACTCATCGCCTATGTGGCCAGCAATAGCTGCGCGAATTCTTCCCTCACGAAGATCGTCGTTGCTCAATTGATCACCGCCTGCAGGATTAAAGCAGCCAGAATTACCATCAACCCGACCACAACGGTGATTGCCAAACCCCCCAAAACGGAAAAAGCGCCGAGACCAAGAAGGGCGACCAGCTTTCGCCACAATGAAGCGCCCCTATACATCCGAACGGGAAGAATACGGCGAGGGTCATTCAGGTTCCGTCGACCGCGCAGCGTCGAATCGAGAACAGCGTCCGTTGAGTCGCTAGGACCAATTTCACGCGACATTGACGGAGACACAGCTTCCAGCGGTGCGGTTGCTTCTGGGTCATGTTCCATTTGGTTCATCAAATTTCATCCGGGCCGCGTGTGGCCATGGGGGTGTGGCATGGCACGCTTGTAACCGATGTCCGAGCTCACGGAGAACGAGAATACTTCTCACGCCGCCATGGAGGTGCCGACCCCTCGTCGGGTGCCCACATGGGTGCTTATCATCGGAGGAATTGTTTCGTTAGCCGTGGTCGTAGTGCTTGCTCTGGATCGCATCACCATCACTTCGAAGGTCCTCACTAGTCCCGGGGCTACACGAGATATAGCGCCAATGCTCCAGGTAGAAGAGTCAATGACTTATCGCGCCGATGGGCAAATTCGAATGGTCACCGTCAAATCCAACCTGCAGCCCTCATTGCTGGAAATGGTAGGGGGGTGGCTTGATGACTCCATAAAAATCTCCGATCGTCGGGAAATCCTGGGTGATCGGACCATTGAGCAGAATCGAACCCTCGGCCGAGAGCAAATGGCGAGGAGCCTTGATATCGCGACCCGGGTAGCGCTTGAGCGAATCGGCTACGACGTCATTTCCGAGGCAGGAGCACTGGTGATTCAAGTTGTCCCAGAAACCCCTGCAGCTCGAGTCCTTCATTTAGGCGATGTCATTGTGGAGGCGGAGGACAAAATAATAGCCACTGCTCGAGACCTCAGCGACGTAGTGCGAAGCAAATCCCCAGGTGAGACTTTTGCCTTCTCAGTTCTTCAAATTGATGGGACTATCCGAAAAGAAACGGTTTTGCTTGCTGAGAGGAACGGCAACGCGTTCTTAGGAGTTGCGATCAGCACTTACGCGGAAATGAGCGATTTGCCTTTCCAGATTGACTTTGCAGTCGAACGAGTAGGGGGACCATCGGCGGGCCTCAGTCTCACGTTGGCGTTGCTTGAACGGATGCTTCCCGGAGAATTGCTGGCCGGACGCGATGTCGTGGCGACGGGCACAGTTGATGCTTTGGGGAACGTGGGTCCGGTTGGTGGTGTTGAACAGAAAAGTCACACTGTGATGCGAAGTGGGGCTGATCTGTTCTTTGTGCCGGCGGCGCAAGTCAACGAAGCTGAAGCAGTTCTGGGAGACATGATCGAAGTTGTGGGAGTTAACACCTTGGACCAAGCCTTGGAGAAACTCAGATCACTCGGGGGAGACACCACAGGAATCGGGATAACGCCATAATCAAGTCGTCCGTTTTCTCGTTACCATCCGCGTCCGGAGAGTGGCGGTCGGTACCCTCGATCATCATGGTTCAGTACGCCGAAGGGGCGTCAGAAGTTGATCCAGATACGATCGCTAACACCGAATTCAGCCACGTGTTCCGCGGTTACTCGATTGATGAAGTGAACGCATTTCTCCGACATATCAGCGGCGAAATGCGGCGCCTAAATAACGAACTTGCAGCTGCGCGTTCTGTTCAAGAAGTCGTCTCGGCGACAAGCCAACTTTCATCTGAGCCGAACCAACCAGACCCGACTAGGCGATCTACCTCAGTGGGCCCCGGAACAGTCATAGACTTACAATCCCATCCCATCGCGCTGGAACGCGAAGAAGGTGGACTCAGCACCGGCGAGTGGCCGCAGCAGCCTCCGAGCGGCGACGCTGAACACAACCAAAATGCCTACGCCACCAATAGCGATGTAGTTCCCTTTCCCAGTGCTTCCCCGCCTCGACGAAGAGCGGTCATCGACGAACTGTTCGCCCGGTTGGGTGAGCCCCAACTTGATGACGTTGAATGGGCTAGAGAGGTTCTTATTCGTACCGGTGAAATTCCGGTGATCTCGAAATCACCATATGAATCGCTGCACGGTGAAGCCGAAACAATCGTTGACCACCATGACCGTCTGCGCGGCACCGTAGCGGAACTTTCGCGACCTGCGGTCGGCCAACTCAAGAGGAACTTGGCTGTGCGACTTGAAGCTCTTTTGCCTGAGCTCAAGAGTTCGCCAGAAAACACGTTCGAGATGTCTCAATTGGTTCCCAAAGCGATGGATGACGAGCTGGTGGAAGGGTTGACGCCTTTGGTAGCCGCTGCAGCGAAATTTGGTGCAGGCGGGGTAAAAGTCAACGTTGACGGAATTCCAAACAAAACGGCGAGAGCAGTAGGAGATTGGCTGCGCGATCGTCTGCTGGCGCATCTAGACGACGAAGTCGCCATTGAAACTCGCCTGCGCGCGGTGTACCGAGAATGGAAAAAGTCAGGAGTTGACCTGATCGCGACCGACGCGATTGCCGAAGCATTCGCTCTGGGGCTGTATGCGGCAATTCCCGCTGATCAACAAATCATGTGGCAAACGCCAAAAGACGGCTGTTGCGGGGCCGTTTGTCATGACAATGGATCCGCCAGCCCGCGTCGAAAAGGCGAAGAGTTCCCGTCGGGTCATTTGCTTCCACCGATCGGCCAGGGATGTCGCAGTCTGGTCGTGCCCGCAGGCCAGTAGCCTTCTAGTTATATGCGACCACCTGAAGAAATGAAATCACGTCGGCGGCGAACCAGGAGAGCGAGAGTTCTACTCGGATTCGGTGGACTCGCAGTCTTTTTGTTTTTCACCTCGATTAGAGGTCTAGCTGGATTTTGGACCGATTATCTGTGGTTCGACAGCCTCGCGTTGTCATCAGTGTGGACCTCTGTACTTTGGGCCAAGATTGGTCTAGGTCTGTTGTTTACAGCCGTCTTTTTTGTTGCGTTGTGGCTCAATCTCTTTATCGCTGATCGTCTGGCCCCCAAGGTTCCGTTGCCAGGTCCAGAAGACGAACTCTCAAGAAGGTGGCGGCAGTTCATCGGAAGACGAGCGATTCTGGTCAGAAGTCTAATTTCTCTTCTGTTCGCACTTTTGGTGGGAGCAGGTGTGTCCTCTCAATGGCAGAGTTGGCTGTTCTTCACGAACCGCGTCGACTTCGGAATAGTCGACCAGCAATTCGGCATCGATGTCGGCTTTTATGTGTTTCAGCTGCCCTTCTTGACGTTTGTCGTCAACTGGGCTTTCGCAGCAATCCTTGTGATTTTCGTCATCACAACAATCGAGCACTACCTCAACGGTGGAATACGAATACAAGGACAACCGGGCTCTCGCGTGACCCCGCAAGTAAAGGCCCATCTGTCGTTGCTCCTCGGTTTGCTCGCGTTGGTAAAGGGCGTCGGTTACTACCTAGATCGATACGAATTGACGCTCTCGGAACGTGGCTTCGTTACCGGAGCGACCTACACCGACATCAAAGCTCAGCTACCAGCCCTGCAGCTTTTGATGATTGTGAGTGTCTTCTGTTTTGGATTGTTGATCTTCAACATCTGGCGCCGAGGATTTACCTACCCGATTATTGCGGTGGGTTTATGGGCTCTGGTCGCCAGCCTCGCCGGGACCATTTACCCAGCATTGGTTCAACGGTTCCAAGTGGAGCCTTCGGAATCAACAAAAGAAGCTCCCTATATTGAACGCAACATCGAAATGACTCGGATCGCTATGGGTCTTGATGGTGTGACCCCACGAACGTTTAACTATGAGCCCACCCTCACGGCGAAAGAAATCGAAGAGAATCTAGCGACTGTCCGAAATGTACGTCTTCTCGATCCAGCTGTTATGCGGGACACATTCCAACAGACTCAGGGCATCAAAAGTTTTTATGACTTTCGCGACATAGACGTTGATCGGTACGAAATCGACGGTCGGACCACCCAAGTGGTGCTGGCTGCCCGAGAACTAAAACGAACTGACCTCCCTAATAGTTCCTGGGAGTCTGAACACATTGCTTTCACTCACGGATACGGCATCGCCGCTGCGCCCGCCAACGCGATTGATGCCAATGGCCGTCCCGATTACGCGTTGGCCGACATACCCGTGGCGGCCCGGCCTGGTGCCGACAGCATGGAAATTGACCTTCCGGGTCTGTATGTCGGTGAAGGGTTGCAGGGATACGCCATTGTGGGTGCCGCCAGAGATGAGGTCGACTTCCAAGACAATGACGACCGGACAGAGGTCACTCGCTACGACGGAGCAGACGGAGTCGGAATCAACTCGCTTCCCCGAAAGCTTGCCTTCGCCCTTCGGTTTGCTGAACCCAACTTGGTGGTCTCCGGCGAACTCGGTGCAGAAAGCCGGATCCTCTAC
>JASMKJ010000287.1 GCA_030749275.1 Acidimicrobiales bacterium | reverse complement strand
AACGACACCCTCAGGCGGTCAAGCTTCGGCTTACCGAGAAACTCCCGCGTTCAACCGGGGTTTACCGTTTCGTGGACGGGCGAGGGGAAGTCCTGTATGTAGGCAAAGCGGTCAACATAAGGTCGCGCGTGCGGTCATATTTCTCGAGTGATCGTCGGCGAAAAGTTGATCAATTGCTCCGAGAAACCCAGAAAATCGAACATACGGTTTGCGTCGATCCGCTGCATGCAGAAGTTCTTGAATTGCGTCAGATTCAAGAACTCCGTCCTCGGTTTAACCGGCGATCCAAAAACTGGTCCAAATACTCTTATGTGAAGCTCACTTTGCCTGATCGCTTTCCGCGGTTATCGATCGTAAGCGAACCCAAAGAGGACGGCGCCTTCTACCTGGGTCCGATTTCGTCTCGGAGAGTTGCCAGAGACATAGTTGACGCTATCGAAACCGTTGTGCCGCTCCGCCGTTGCACTCAAAGGGTTCCGCGTGAAGCAAGAAATGGGCCATGCACCGCAGCCCAGATAGGTGTCAGCGTATGTCCGTGCTCCGGCGAGATAAGCGAACATGCCTACGCCGCGATAGTCGATAAGGCAGTCTCCGCTCTAGAGCACCATCCGGAACGTTTGCTTGGGTCCTTACGCGAGCGGATGCTCGACCTTTCAAGTCAGCAACGTTTCGAAGAAGCGGCCGAAGTCCGTCGCCGCGCTTCTGCCTTATCGGGGGCATTGCGACGTCACCGCCAAGTGGAATCGCTTCGTTCCGCTGGCCGGATAACTCTCGAAGTGGCTGGACAGGGCACCACCACGCTTAACCGAGGCCGCCTGATTGAGGAACACGAAACGATCGCCGCCAGTGCAACCCAGCCGAGACCGGTTCTCGCCGTGGCGACTAAAGAGGAAATCGATGAACTGTGGTGTGTTGCGAGCTGGTTTGAAAGCCAGGCACACACGTTACGACTCGTTCACTGTGATCATCCTCTGTCGTCTCCCTACCCCTGCTTGGATGACTTTCGAGCGCGCAAAGGGGTAGTTCTACAAAACAGCAGTAACTAGTCGTTTCGCTGACGTCTCCCCAAGAAACTGACGCCGTGGCCATATCGTTCGACTAGTTCCAGCTCGTCGACCTCATAGACCATGGTCCATCTCCGTTCGCTGTCTTCGAATTTCACCGCGGCCATAACAAACCGATTGCCTGGTTGGATAGCGACCACAGTTCCTTGTTGACCCACCAGATGCTGTCGACTCTCATCTGAGGTCCCTGCTAAACGGACAACATCCCCAACTCCATACGGGAGGGCTTGCCCAATAACCATGATCAGCTAGCGATCTCATTGCTCAGTTTGAGCACGTCGTCAAGTTTCGTTGCAGCATGACCGCTAAACATCGCGTCTTTGGCTGCCTCGACCCCGGATGCAAGATCCTCGACTACTCCAGCGACAAGAAGGCCCGCTGCTGCATTAATAGCAACGATGTCGGCTCGTGGACCCGTGTCGGTTGCCGAAAACAGATCTCGCATGATTTGCGCGTTCTCCTGCGCGGTTCCACCTTGAATTTCTGCTCTGTTTACTCGCGGGATTCCGATGGACTCTGGGTCGAATTCTGTATCACCAACGACCTCTCCGTCTCGAACCTCATAGATACGGGTCAAGTCCGTCGTCGTGATCTCATCGAGGCGATCGCCTCCATGAACAACCAGAGCATGTTCGCTACCTCTGGCTGCCAACACGCCCGCTACTCTCGGTGCCATAGTTGGGTCGCTTACCCCAACTACTTGTCGCCGTACTCCCCCGGGGTGCGATAAAGGACCCAGGAAGTTGAATGTTGTCGGAACCCCAAGTTCCGATCGAACCGGTCCGACAAACCTCATCGCTGGATGGAAGTTTTTGGCAAACGCAAAGCCAAGACCTACTTCTGCCACGCATCGTTCTACCTGTTCACCGTTGAGGTCAATTGCCAACCCCAGCGCGTCAAGAGTGTCAAAAGATCCGCTGCTTGAAGAGGCAGCGACAGAGCCATGCTTGCAAACCACGGCGCCCGCGGCTGAAGCGACAACGGCGGCCATCGTCGAGATACTCAACGCGTGGCGTCGCCGCGCAGGAGCTCCGCCACTTCCGACGATGTCGATAGTTCCCGTGGGGAGATTTAAGGGAGCAGCGGCATCCATCATTGCCTCCACAAGTCCGGTGAGCTCCAGGACTGAGCCGCCTTTCATCCCTAAAGCGATGATGAAGCCAGCAACCTGAGCATCACTTGCTTCGCCTTTGAGAATGGCTCCGAGAGCCGCTCGGGCTGCAGCGGGAGTTAAATCGACTCCTGTTACTAAGTCGCTGAGAACGCCCGACCAGCCGCCGAAGGCTTCAAGGGGCGCGCTTCCAACTGTGGAGTTCTTGTG
>JASMKJ010000286.1 GCA_030749275.1 Acidimicrobiales bacterium | reverse complement strand
CGAGACTAACGACAATCAACCCAGCGACCAGGCCTCCGACAACCGCTCCTAACGCTGCTCCAGCAAGAAATCGACCTGTTTTGGATCCAGTGTCACGGTTCACGACGTTGAGGATATCTGTCAGTTGCATCGCATTGGAGTCGCCCAACCTCAACCGTCGAGAAAGCTTTCAACATTGTTGGATTCGGTTTTACCCAGTGAGTGTTTCAAGAGCAGATGCCGACAACATCTCAACTTGTTCCTTGAACACCGCAAGGTCCACGTCTTCTTGTTTTCCCATTGCGCCTTTGAGGTAGCGGTTCAATACGCCTTCAACGATTGCCGCAAGCCGCCAGTAGGAAAACGCTCGGTAATAGCTCACCCCCGACACATCTCTTCCCGACGCGTTTTCGTACCACTGCAGAAGTTGTTCTCGCGTTGCGAAACCGCCAACGAGGGTCGGAGCACTCGAACCGGCTGGTGCTTCATCGGGGTCAACCCAATTGTTCAACAAGTATCCGACATCAGCCAAAGGGTCGCCGAGGGTACACAGCTCCCAATCGAGAACAGCGAGGATCCGTCCCGATCTCACCAACATGTTCCCGAGTCGGTAGTCACCATGGACGATTGTGGATCCGATCTGAACCGGCATTTTCCGTTCGAGCAGCTGCTGGACTTCCTCCATCGTTTCTAGTTCTCGGGTCTTGGATTGCTCCCACTGCCGGGTCCAACGCTTCAATTGCCGGCCCAGATATTCTTCGCGTTTAGCCAAGTCCCCCAAGCCAATATCGTCCGGTTCGACCGCATGCAGCTCAGCCAGGACTTCGACGACCTCACGACTCAAACTCATACGGTCTTCTGCCGAAACTTCAGCGGATTCAACGTCGCTGTGCAGGACCTCACCGTCGACATATGTCATTACGTAGAAAGGAGCTCCGTTGACATCGACATCTTCACAAACACCAAGAGTTGCCGGTACCGGAACATCGGTGAGTCCAACGGCGCTTACGACACGATGTTCTCTCGCCATATCATGAGCCGTCGCCAACACATGACCTAGTGGTGGGCGGCGGAGAACATACACATTTTGAGTCTGATCTTCGACCTTGTATGTGAGGTTCGAATGACCACCGGCGATCAACTCATAACTAAGTGGAGGCTGAACATTCGCCACGTGTGAGGCGAACCACGAGGAGACACCTGCGTCATCGATCCCTTCGGTATCAGCATCGCTCATTTCGTTCTCTTCCCGACAATTCACGGGCCGTCGCTGTGACAGCGCTAGTTGTATCGATAGAAGCCTCGACCATTCTTTCTACCGAGTAGTCCAGCGTCGCACATGCGGCTAAGCAAAGGCGGCGGGGCATAGAGTTGCTCTTTGAACTCTTCATACAACGACTCCGCCACTGCCATTGTCGTATCTAAACCAATGAGGTCACAAAGAGCTAGAGGACCCATTGGATGGTTGCACCCCAGAACCATGCCAGCGTCGATGTCCTCGGCACTCGCAAAGCCCGATTCCATCATTCGGATCGCCGAAAGTATGTAGGGAATGAGCAACGCGTTGACCACGAAACCCGCCCGGTCTTGGCTACTCACAACTCTCTTGCCGAGTTGATCCGAAGCGAACTCTTGACACAACGCAGCCGTCTTGTCTCCTGTCAGTAGGGACGAAATGACTTCTACTAGACCCATAACGGGGACCGGGTTGAAGAAGTGAACCCCAATCACTTGCTGGGGGCGGTTGGTGGCCATGGCAAGTTTCATTATGGGAATCGACGAGGTGTTACTGGCGAGGATCGCCTCTGGATCATCAACGACATCGTTCAAACGCCTGAAGACCTCAAGTTTCGCCTCTTCTTGTTCGATGACGGCTTCGACTACGAACTCGCGGTCGGCGAGGCTCGGGAGTTTCGTTGAGAAAGAGATGTTCGCCATCACTTGCGTTCGCTCATCTTCGGTCATCTTCTCTGCTCGGACCGCACGATCGAGACTTCTCTCTATTCGTTCCATTCCAGCCTGGAGGGCACCATCATTCGCTTCGACAATCTTTACGTCACAACCACTACGAGCCGCAACTTCGGCAATACCTGACCCCATTAGGCCACAGCCGACAACTCCAAATCGTTCAATAGTCACGGGTACGAGGGTACAAGAGCACCAGATGATTTTGTCAGGAGATCAGCTAACGCTTGAATCCTCAATCGCTCCACGAACAGCCTCTACGACCTCTTCGGCTGTAGCTCCTGGTGTTAAGACTCGGGCGACGCCGGCGTCGTACATGGATTGGAAGTCAGCTTCTGGAACTATGCCTCCTAGGATCACCGGTATTTGAGCTCCTGCGTCGGCTAGCGCCTGGGTCACCATTGGGAGGAGTGCTTCGTGGGCTCCTGACAGCATCGAAACTCCTATAGCTGAAACATCCTCATCAATCGCAGCAGCGACCACGGTTTCAGGAGTTTGAAATAGGCCTGTATAAATCACTTCGTATCCCGCGTCA
>JASMKJ010000285.1 GCA_030749275.1 Acidimicrobiales bacterium | reverse complement strand
CACCACTCACCCAGGAACAACATCGGGTGGGAATCGTCCCAAGACCCCTCAAGCGCTGTCGTAACCAAGAGTCTCTGCATCAATGGGCTCCGAGCATGATGGGCCGGGAATACCGTTGTTGAGTAAGCGATCCGCGGCGACAACGCCACCTTTGTCCAGTCACCGTCCTGCACCTCCGTTGGCTCAAGCAGGCTTTTTGGCTGCGGCCAGGAGCATGATCTCCTTCGAGAATCTGATCCACTTGCTGTATCGCTTCAGTGCCCGTGGCACGGCCCATCTCGTGATCTCAGTCAGAGGCAGCAGGGCCACTGGATGCTTCCACACCACCGGAAGTTGACGAAATCGTTCTACTGACACATCCGTGAATCGACTAATCAGGAAAAGATCGCGTAGTGATTCGACGGTGAATGGTGTCCGATGAGTGTAATCGCAGTAGAACATCCGATAGTTGACATCCCAATCCGGGGTCAGTGTAAGTGAGACACCACCCGGGCGGAGTACGCGAAACATCTCACTAACCAAGAACTCCGGATAGTAGAAGTGTTCTACTACAGACTTGGAGTAGATAACATCAAAACTCTCGTCTTCATACGGAATTCCATCGTGTTCGAGATCTGCGATTCTAATATCAGCGTCTGGGCAGTAGTCAACGGCAGCAGGTGACCGGTCGACGCCATATCCTACGAGACCACAGTCAATGAATCCATTCAGAAACTCTCCCCTTCCACAACCGATCTCCAGTAATCGCGAGCCTTCGGGTAGCGAATATCTATCAGTCAGATATCGGGTCAGTTCTCCTGGATACGCAGTAAAGGGACGATCTCGCTCGTTGTAGATCACCTCGACATAATCCTGATTCGCGATCAAACCGCTCTCACATCCTCAACGGAATCAAGCAGCAATTCCCCATGGTTGGGAGAACACATGTCACTTGCCTTGACATCACACCTCCGTCGAAACCATGGGCGCCCATGATACCTATGGACACTCTCACCACACTGACCGCCCACCATCTACAACAATGTTCTGTCCAGTCAGGAACGACGATGCGTCAGAACAGAGGAACTGCACGGCGGACCGATACTCATCGGGGGATGCCATGCGTCCCAGAGGAACGAGGTGGCTGATCTTCTTGACGAACTCCGCTGGCTGATTTGTCTGAACACCCCCCGGTGAGAGTGCGTTCGCACGCACTCCGGCATCGGGCCAGTAAGTCGCGAGATAGCGGGTTAGCCCCACCAGTCCAGCCTTGACAACCGAATAGGTAACTGGTTTGACCGGCTGATCTCTGTAGTCCAGCCCCACTTGGTGGTAGATCCGTTGGTCGGGGGCAAGGACCGAGAAATCGGAAGCGATGTTGAGAATCACTCCACCGCCATTAGCAGCCATCCTTGTGCCAAACACCTGGCTACACAGGAAGGCGCCCGTAAGCCCAACGGCCAATTCGGCATCCCACCGCTGAACAGGAAACGTCTCTAATCGAGATCCATCGGTCAGGCCATCCTCGCCAACCTTTGGATCGAGTGCAGCATTGTTGATCAGCGCATCAACCCTCACCCCCTCGGAATCGAGCTCCTCCGCGACTTCTCGAACCGACTCGATCTGCGTCACGTCCATCGCCATTGTCCGAATCCAAGTGCTTTCGAATGACTCCTCAAGGTCATCACGCGCAACCTTGAGACCGTCGACATCGATGTCAGTGAGTACGACAAGTGCGCCGACCTCGAGCAAAGCGGCAGCGTGTTGGCGCCCGAGCATGCCAGCCGATCCGGTGATCAGAGCGGTCCGTCCGATCATGCTGAACCGTGACTTCACGCCAGTCCCGATGTCGCCAACCGCATTGTCTGCCATCACGAATGTACCTGACCGCCGTCAAGGGTCCATACCGCCCCCGTAGCGAAACTAGACCGGTCTGATGCCAGAAACTCGACCAGGTCCGCCACCTCATCCGGTACGCCAAACCGACCCAGTGCCACCTGAGACTTCAACATGGCCGCTACCTCGTCGCCCTTCACGGCCAGTTGTTCCGACCATACCGACCCATCAAAGAGCATGTTTCCCACGGCGATAGCGTTGATCCGAACGCCGTCCTTGCCCAGAGGCCACGCGATTCCACGAACGTAGGCGTGTAGTGCCGATTTCGCAGCCGAGTAGGTGACCGGTGCGCCCCGTATGGCCTCTAGCCCGCAGATCGATGAAATACATACGATTGAGCCGCTCGACACCGCCAGTGCTGTGCGAGCTGCCTGAACCGTATTGGTCGTACTCCAGAGGTTGAGC
>JASMKJ010000284.1 GCA_030749275.1 Acidimicrobiales bacterium | reverse complement strand
TACCACTCGGCCCAGTGGGCATTTTCCTGGTTGCCAATGGTGGAAGGTTCCTCTGTGGTCATGCAGCACAAATTCGATCCTGTGAGCCTCCTAGAGATGATCGATCAACATCAAGCCACCAACATCCACTTGGTTCCTACCCAGTTCAAACGACTCCTGGACCTGCCTGACGAGATTCGGAATAACTACGACGGGGGCTCAATGGAAGTGGTGATCCACGGAGCCGCACCCTGCCCTCCAGCAGTGAAACGGGGAATGATCGACTGGTGGGGTCCGAAGGTAATCGAGTATTACGGAGCTACTGAAGGGGGCATCATTTCTTACATAGACTCCAATGAGTGGCTGGAACGGGGAGGGAGTGTCGGTCGTCCCCAACCCGATGTTGAAGTCATTGTCGTCGATGACGACGGTCGTCGCCTTGGTGTCGGCGAGGAGGGAAGCCTCTATTTCCGGAATGCCACCAGCGGATCTTTTGAGTACCACAATGCACCAGAGAAGACAGCTGAAGCTCATCTGGAACCCGGGGTATTTACCTCAGGGGATGTGGGATTTCTTGACGAAGAAGGCTACCTGTGGTTGAGCGATCGAAAGATCGACATGGTTATCTCTGGTGGAGTCAACATCTACCCTGCCGAGATCGAAGGTGTCCTTGCCGGGCACCCGTCGGTGGCTGATGTGGCGGTCATCGGGATCCCCAACGAGGAGTATGGCGAAGAATTAAAGGCCGTGGTGGTGGTCCAACCTGGTGTGGCAACCGACCAAGCACTAGTGGGCGAACTGATCCGCTTCTGTCGAGAACACCTAGCAGGTTACAAGGCACCCCGATCGGTGGACTTCACTGATGCCCTACCCCGCACAGAAAGCGGAAAGATCCGCAAAGGCCCCCTCAGGGAGCCACATTGGGAGGGCCTGGAGCGTCGCATATGACAGCCACCGCGTATCCGGTGAAGATCGGCGGCGGGTACGGGTCGTCCTACAGCATGAAGATGCGAGCTGTCTTGCGATAACGCCTTGGTGGCGTGTTCGCATTTCTTCCTGCTCCGTACACCGACTGGGGTTGGACGCGACTCCTGGAGGAGGCTTCACCCGATAAGTGGGGGAGGCTCCACAACTACTCCGAGTCGTTGGTCGCAATCAACGTTGAGGGGATGAGGTGGACGACCTCGCTACTTGTTGGATTAGTTTCGGCGGTGGAAGCCAATCAGCTTTTCCTCCGGTAATTGGATTTCAGGCATGTCCTCGACAGTGAAACCCTCATCCAATTCGTCCTTGGTGATTACGCCATCTTCTCCGACGCGGCTGGCCATGCGGGCGTACATGATCTCGAAGAAGTTCCGGGCCAGACGGCCGTTTCCATTCCGTTCGTCGCTGGGCAGGTTGCTAAAGAGTTTGAGGAGTTCATCCCGGATTTCGGGACTTAGTTTGATTTTGTGCTGTTTGCACTCCAACGCGAAGATGTCAGTTAACTCGAAAGGCTCGTAGTCCCTGAATGAGATGTACCTCTGGAAGCGTGACCGGAGACCGGTATTCGAGGAGATGAAGTACTCCATCTCTTGCTTGTAGCCGGCGACGATCACGGACAATTTGTCTCGGTGGTCTTCCATCATCTTCACTAGGGTCGAAACGGCTTCCGATCCGAAGTCATCACGACTGGCGAGGCTGTACGCCTCGTCGATGAAGAGGATGCCGCCCATTGCTGACTTCACCGTCTGTTGAACCTTGAGAGCGGTCTGTCCGACGTAGCCGCCGACTAAATCGGCTCGCTGTACCTCCACAAGGTGACCACGAGGAAGGAGGCCAAGCGTTCGGTACAAGTCCGCGACCAGCCTCGCGACAGTCGTCTTTCCCGTGCCCGGGTTCCCGGTGAAGACCAGGTGGAGACCGACAGGCACCGAGGAGAGGCCTTCCTCCTCCCGGCGAAGGTTCAGTTGGTGCAGATGGGCCAACTGGATGACCTGATTCTTGACCTCCTGCATACCGACGAGCGAATCGAACTTGGCGAGAACCTCGTCGATATCGAGAGGCTCCTTGGCGACGGTCTCCGCGTCAGCTTGCTCGCTGGTTGCTTCTGATTCCTTGGTTTGGGTATTGGTTGATTCCCGTTGGGTGGCGCGCTCTTTGTCCGCTCCGGCCGTCCAGTCCTGTCGAAGCGACTGAACGAGTTGATCAGCTACCTCCCATGCCGCTTTGGTTGTTGAGCATCGGTTGAGCAACTCCGCGGTTTCCGCAGGTATCTCTGGCGGCTCGATCGAAGTCCCCGACTTGGCGATCCTAAGTTGGGCCCGCTCCAACCAGAGCTCCCAGTCGTCGGGTTCGATCTCTGGACGTTCAAGGATGGCGACAAGCAGATGTTCTCGAGTTACGTCCACCTGGCTACTTGATTTGGCCAGGGCGACGGCCCGATCGGTGATCTCTTCTCTCAGCACAGAGTTGGGTTAATCGGGCGGATCGGCAGCGCGTCGTCCACCAAACAGCGAAAGCAGTTCGTCATCGAGTCGGTCCGCGGTGAAACCGACGGCCGCAACCGCCCAGTTGAGTTCCTCAGCGTCCAGATAATCGCCTAGGAGCGTCTGTGTAAAGAAGAGTTTCGCCGTCGTCTCACTCTCATCGAGATAGAGATGAGCGTTGCCGAATCGATAGTCTGCGCCTTCAGTGGCAACCCACCTGAAGAGATCGTTGGTGACAGGAACGTCGAAGAGGATCGCGGCACTTACCCTTACGAAAACTGGGCTATCATCGCCATCATCCGGGTCTTGGTAACAGTTGATCCCACATCCGGTGGATTCCAAGCGCAAGAAGAATCCTCCTGACTCGGTCAGTTCAACGCGCCAGTGTTTCGCGAGGATTCGTTGAACCTTTGCGGTCACTTCATTTAGGTCAGCCATTACTCTCACCTCCGGCGGTCATCTATTTCTAGCGCTGTTTGGCATCTGTCACAAGTTGACCGGCCCTTTGGTAAGAGGCCATACAACCGCCGAAAACCCGAAAAGGCAGTGCCAAGAGCGCTGCCTTCTCGAAACTGCGAACACGCCCTTGTGGCGTGTTCGCATTTCTTCCTGCTCCGTACACCGACTGGGGTTGGACGCGACTCCTGGAGGAGGCTTCACCCGATAAGTGGGGGAGGCTCCACAGCATTCACGGCTTAGAGGATGGTGTGATGATCTTCAGGCCCAGACCTGCACTTTCGTAGT
>JASMKJ010000283.1 GCA_030749275.1 Acidimicrobiales bacterium | reverse complement strand
AGGCAGGTTTATGGGCACCTCATTTACCCGAGGAGTACGGCGGAGCAGGCTTCAATTTCCTTGAGCTCGCCTACATGAAAGAAGTGTTGGCCTACGCCGTAGGAGCGTCATCACTATTTGGCGTTCAGGCCCCCAACTCAGGGAACCAATCGATCCTCGTGCGTTACGGCACCGAGAAACAAAAACAGAAATGGCTGCTGCCCCTCATTGAGGGCGAGATGGAGTCGGGATTCTCAATGACCGAACCTGATCAGGCCGGCTCGGACCCCCGTTCTTTGAAAACCACCGCTCGTCGAGACAATGAGGACTGGGTGATCAACGGACACAAGTGGTTCACCTCCAACGGGATGGCCGCAGACTTTTTCATTGTCATGTGCCGTACCGAAGAAGATGGCGCTGATCGTGCCGCGAACTCGAAGATGACTCAGATCATCGTTCCTAGCGATGCGGACGGCGTAGAGATATTGAGAGGAATCAGCGTTTGGGGGCAACCCAGCGATCACTGCGAAATTGTTTATGACAACGTAAGGGTTCCATTGGAAAACCAGTTGGGGGCGGTTGGTCAAGGTCACCGCGCTGCGCAGGACCGCCTGGGGGCGGGTCGCATCTACCACTGCATGAACTCGATCGGGCAGATGTGGAGGGCCTTCGACCTGATGGTCGAGCGGTGCCTAAGCCGCGAAGTTCATGGAGGGTTGCTCAGAACCAAGCAATTCGCCCAGGGGTTCATCGCAGATTCCTACATGGATATCCAGGCTTCTCGCCTGATGACGATCCACTGTGCAGAAAAGATGCACGATGGCCATCATCCGCGTACCGACATTTCGGCAATCAAAGTATTCGTCCCCAACGCTTACCAACGGGTCGTAGACCGAGCCATGCAGGTATTCGGAGCAGCCGGGATCACAGATGACTTTCCTCTTGCAGCTATGTATCAGGGAGCCCGGTCACTGCGAATCGTTGATGGTCCAGACGAGGTCCACCGAATTCTGGTCGCCAAGACCGTTTTGAATCACGTCGAGCATGAGGGTAGTTGGGACTTCGGTAACTAGCTTTGGAGCTGTTCCAGATGTTCCACTTCTCGCGGGTAAGGGAAGGGCACCCAGTTGGGTGGATCGGCGCCTCCAGGGCCTTTTCAGCTTCCTGTTTTTTGGGGTCACCAAAGCCATGGGCAACAGGACCTAAGTCCCTGCCAACCGGCGCTGTCACCGGTCATGCTTCAGTCAGCCACTTACTACGGGAGTGAAGTTGTCTCGGCCCAAGCTTGTACTCGTTTTATTCGTTCTGACGTCGTGCGCGTTCGGATGTGCGGCGGGCGCCTACGACACCTCGGGACGCCCATGGCCGACGACTTCCCAAGACAAGGACCTGACTCCGGAAGCCGCGAGCGTA
>JASMKJ010000282.1 GCA_030749275.1 Acidimicrobiales bacterium | reverse complement strand
CATGACAAGCGGCGACCCTATCTCCGCGGACGAGGCGCTTGCTTGTGGACTCATCGACGAAATCGTCGAAGATTTACAACAAGGCGCTGTGGACTTTGCGCGGCGCGCTGTTGCTGAACAGATGCCCTTGTTGAGAATTCGAGACCGAAATGAGAAGCTGGCCGACACGCCGACATCGTTATTCGAAGATTTTCGTGCTGGAATAGCCCGAAAGACGAGAGGGTTTCTGGCACCGGAATATAACGTCCGATGCGTTGAAGCAGCTGTCGGTCTTGACTTCGAGGCTGGTCTGCAGCGAGAACAAGAACTGTTCCGTGACCTAATGAAGGGCACACAGTCCAAAGCCCAGCAGTACTACTTTTTTGCAGAGCGCGCCGCTCTGAAGATTCCGGGTCTTCCAAAAGAAACGAAATCTGTCGATGTCAGTCGTTGCGGGGTGTTGGGAGCAGGGACTATGGGGGGAGGCATCGCTATGAATTTCGCGAACGCCGGAATCCCTGTGACCATCGTTGAAAGAGATGAAGAATCCCTCGAACGTGGCCTGTCCATCGTTCGCTCCAACTACGAGCGGACAGCTGCACGCGGAGGTATCTCTAGCGACGATGTAGAGACTCGCATGGGCCTCATTTCAGGATCAACGGACATGGGGGACTTTGCGGAATGTGACCTGATCATCGAAGCGGTGTTTGAGAACATGGAACTCAAGAAGTCTATTTTCGAACAGTTGGATCAAATCTGTGCCGAAGGGGCCGTCCTAGCGTCAAATACTTCAGCACTCGACATCAACGAAATCGCGTCCGTGACGAGTCGGCCAGAATCTGTAATAGGAATGCATTTCTTTTCTCCAGCCAATGTCATGAAAATGCTGGAAGTTGTTCGGGGCGACGAGACCTCTGACACGGCAATTGCTACAGCAATGGCCATTGGACGCACGATTGGCAAAACCCCCGTGCTTTGTGGCGTTTGTCACGGCTTTGTGGGGAACAGGATGCTGTTCATGCGCGGCATCGAAGCCGAAAAAATGATTCTCGAAGGCGCAGCACCGTCCCGCGTAGACCAGGTGTTGTTCGATTTCGGCCTTCCCATGGGTCCGTTTGCTATGAGCGATCTCGCTGGTTTGGACATTGGATGGGATGAAACGACTTCGTCAGGTTCGACTGTGCGAGAACTGCTCTGCGAAAGCGGTCGCCGAGGACAGAAAAACGGTCGCGGCTATTACACATACGACCCAGACACCAGAGCATCGACTCCTGATCCTGAGGTGGAGGAAATCATCAAAAGGTTCGCTGAACAACAAGGCATCACACGTCGCGAAATTTCAGACCAAGAAATCCTTGAACGGTGCCTGTACCCCATGGTCAACGAGGGTGCGAAGATCCTGACGGAAGGAATAGCGATTCGAGGTAGCGACGTCGACGTTGTTTGGATCAACGGTTACGGATGGCCTATGTATACGGGTGGTCCAATGTTTTGGGCGGACACGGTCGGCCTTGAGGAAGTAGCTGAACGCATTAACCATTATGCATCTACCATCGGTGGTGAACATTGGTCGATATCGCCCCTTATCGAACGACTCGTTTCCGACGGCGGTTCGTTAAGCACATACACAAATTGATCCATACCCATGACAGTTGATTTCTGCGAACTAGCTAGTGGATACGTCGAAGAGTTGCGCGCCCGCGGTCAAGAAATTGATTCCGCTCGGATGCTTCCCCAAGACATTGCCAATCGTCTCGCAGATGACGGCTTCTACCGGCTCTGCACCCCGCATGAGCTAGAAGGCATCGGAGCGACCCCGGAGAACTTGGCCCGGGTTTGCGAGATTCTTGCTACCGGAAACGGTTCAGCTGCTTGGTGTGTCTTCATCGGAGCTACATCCCAGTACATGTTCCCGGCAGTTTCGCCACGACTTCTCAAAGAGCTAACGGAAGAACCCAACCTCATCACCAGCGGCGTGTTTGCCTATTCGGGAACCGCTACACAGCTTGACGACTCGGATGATCGTTGGAAGATAAGTGGCCGTTGGGATTGGGGTTCAGGTTGCCGCAACGCGGCATGGATCTCGGGCGGTGTCATCTTGCACAGCCCCAACGGCGAGCCACTGCTCGATTCTCATGACCGCCCTGTTGAAGCTCGCGCGTTCTTCCAACCACACGAGATAAACATTCTCGATAATTGGCACACCAGCGGTCTCCGCGGGTCGGGATCGAGTTCATATACCGCAGAGAATCTTGAACTTGATGGTTATCGAATAGCAACGGTTGAGGCGCTCCGATCTTCTCCATTGGCACGGTTGCCGATTTATCGGTTCCCCCGTTTCGGCTACCTAGCGCTCCCGATAGGCGCCATAGCGCTCGGAATGGCCCGCGACTCCATCGATGAAGCCCGCTGTATTGCCAAATCCAAAACACCCACGGGCTCAAGTCGGGCTCTTGGGGCTCGCCCGGCATTCCATCACGAAGTGGCTGCGGGCGACGCTTCGCTCCGAGCAGCGAGGAGCTCATTTTACGACGACATTTCGACAGCCTGGTCCGAGGCCCAAGACAGAATATGTTCCCTCGAGACGCGGCGACTGTTACGAACCTCAACGGTGCACGCTGTTACTACCTCAATCGATGTCATCGATCGCATGTACACATCGGTTGGCGGAACTTCGGTGTATGAAGAATCAGCTCTCCAACGCCACTTTCGAGATGTCCACGTCGCTTCGCAACACATGATGGTTGCCGAACCGGTACTTGAGTTAGCCGGCCGGGTGATGAGCGGCATCGACGACAGTGCGCCCGGTCTGTAAGGATCGTTCCGTTGAACGTTTGGAGTGACCGATGGCCATAACTGAAGACAACGAAACCGAGGGCCTTTCCCTCCAGTCGCGCCCAAATACGAGCACCGATCCTGATGTTGTGCGGCGGATTCGCAAACGTGAGGCTGCATTGGGTTACCGAATCATGGCTTCCTGGGGCTGGGGCGCTGATGGATCGGGTCACATCACAGCACGCGACCCTGAACACAGCGACTGTTTCTGGCTCCTTGGCTATGGCGTTCCATTTGGTGAAGCCACCGTCGATGACTTGGTCCTGGTAAACGAATCCGGGGATGTGGTTGAGGGGGGCCGTGAAATTAACCCTGCTGCCTTTTACATCCATGCTCCTATACACGCGAGCCGACCCGACGTCATTGGCGCAATCCACGCCCACACCCCGTACGGCACGCCATTTTCAGCGTTAGCAACCCCCCTGACTATGACCAGTCAAGAAGCCGTCGCCTTTCACCAGCTTCAGGCCGTATTTGATG
>JASMKJ010000281.1 GCA_030749275.1 Acidimicrobiales bacterium | reverse complement strand
GGGGGTCGGGGGTTCGAGTCCCTCACGGCCCACTGTTCTGACCAGCGGAAACTCGTTCTTCTGGTCGTTTGTCGTGCTGCTGATGCTCGCCAGTTGCTCGCCAGTTGGCCCCTGAGTTCATTCCTTTTCGTCGGTTCCGTGGCAACTCTGATCTTACGGGTGTCCGCCGAACTGCGTTGACGCAGATCGGTGTCCTGTCAAGCGGACACCTGGAGCACTAGGAGACGGTATGCGTCTGCGGGTTGTTGTGGAGTTGGGGAAGACTGGGGGTGTGCCGTCTGCTGTTCCGAAGCCTGGTGAGTCGTTGGCTGATCTGTTCCCAGAAGTGGCCGCCCAATGGCACCCCACCAAGAACGGCGACCTCATACCTGCTGAAGTTGTCGCTGGTTCTGGAAGGAAGTTCTGGTGGAAGTGTCATGTGGCTGAAGACCACGAGTGGCTGACCACCGCCTCAAGTAGGACCAGCGGGGGTCGAGGATGCCCGTCATGTTCTGGTCATCAACTGTCGACTACCAACAGCCTCACGATCAACTTCCCAGACGTGGCCGCCCAATGGCACCCAACAAATAACGGAGATGTCACCCCTGCTGAAATTGTCGCAGGAACCCCTAATAAGCACTGGTGGAAGTGCCCCAAGGGTGATGACCACGAATGGCAAGCACCAGTCAGGAATCGAACTGGCGCTCACGAGAAGAGACCTACTGGATGCCCCTGTTGCGCTGGAATACAACTCTCGGTGACAAACACCCTTGTCGAGTTGTTCCCAGAGGTGGCCTCCGAGTGGCATCCGACCAAGAACGGCGAAGTCAAGGTCTCTGAGATCGTCGCAGGAGCAAACGGGCGGTTCTGGTGGCGATGTGGAGTCTCGGATGATCATGAGTGGGCGACGAGTGTGGCGAACCGCACCCGCAACGGCAGCGGCTGCCCCATGTGCGCAGGTCAGTGGGCTTCTGTTCGGGGACCGATAAACCCCGCCATAAAGCATCCCCACCTATCGAGGGAATGGCACTCGACCAAGAACGGGGAACTGCAACTTGATCAGATGGCCTTGTCCTCGCGACTCAGAATCTGGTGGAAGTGCGATGTGGCAGGCGATCAGTCCTCGAAGGACTAGGAGCCACCCTCCAAGCCGTGGACTTCCTCGTAGGTCGGGTTGCCTTCCGCTTCAACCCAATACTGCTTTCCCCAACCTACGCCTTCCCAGGTCTTGATGTATTCAGGAACGATTTTGATTAACCAGCGCGGCTGGACCAAGGTGGGAACCAGATAGGTCGGGCCGTCTGGGCCGAGGTACCGAACGGACATCTCCTCGGCCACCTGGACCCATGCCCCGCCCACATTTGCCTCTTCAACGATCTCAGCTCGACCCTGGCAAAACACCTTGGGCAGGGTGAACTGGCCTCGCTCGTCATCCACTTCCATTTCGTCAACTACCAGGCTTACGTTTGGATTGTTCTGCATGTAACGGGCGATGCGAGCCCTCTCCCGAATCACTAGGAGAAAACCCTCCCCATCCCACGTGTACCAGAGAGGGACCACGTACGGGTTGCCATCGTCGTCAATGCAGGCCACCCTCGCGAAGGCATTCCCGCTCAGAAAACGTTCCGCCCTCTCCCATTCCATTCCACCGACATTTCCTCGCCAGGTCTGGTCCTCGCTCATCTTCTTCCTCACCTATCCCAGGTCAACGGTCCGTGATCAAGAGCCCCGAGGGTCCTCGGTTCCCCATTCTATGAATCTTATATAGTGTGGCACGTGGCTGTCACCTCGCAATCCGCCAAACCCAGCGGAAACGATCCCGTCATCTCCGTCCGGCATCTGGCCAAAGAGTTCCATCTCGGCGCGAATTTGTTTTCCAGAAAACGGGAACAGGTGGTCTCTGCCGTCGCTGACGTCTCCTTTGACGTTGAGCGTGGTCGAACCCTCGGCATAGTCGGCGAGTCAGGCTGCGGGAAGTCCACGACTGCCCGCTGCATTCTCCGCCTAGTGGAACCAACCTCCGGAGAGATTCACTACCGAAAGCTTTCCCCTGCGGACCAGACGGTCGAGGAAATCGATCTCCGCCAGGCGTCTGAGTCGGAACTTCGAAAACTTCGATCTGATCTACAGATCGTGTTCCAGGATCCTGTTGCTTCGTTCAACCCCCGAATGACGGTGGCTGCCTCAGTCAGCGAACCCCTGGTGGTCAATACCGACCTAACCCGAGACGAATGTGAGGAGCGAACGCAGGAACTTCTCGCACTTGTCGGGCTCGAGAGTGGGCATTCTCAGCGATACCCACACGAATTCTCTGGTGGCCAGAGGCAAAGAGTCGGGGTAGCACGAGCTCTGGCGCTAAACCCAAGTTTCATAGTCTGTGATGAGCCCGTGTCCGCCCTAGACGTGTCCATCCAAGCCCAGGTCCTCAACCTGTTGTCGGAGCTGCAGGAAGAACTTGCACTTACCTACCTATTCATAAGCCATGACCTCGCTGTCGTCAGGCAAATCTGCGACGAAGTCGCAGTCATGTACCTCGGCAAGATCGTGGAACAGGCGCATGTGGAGAAGCTCTTTTCGGAGCCATCTCACCCATACACCCACGCTCTCCTTTCAGCCGCCCCGGTAGCCAATCCGAATAAGCAGCGGAAGAGGCGGCGAATCTTGCTGGAGGGTGACGCTCCCAGCCCCATAGACCCGCCTCCGGGATGTCGTTTCCAGTCCCGCTGTGAAACTGGCCGATCTCATGATTTGTGCCGTGATGTCGAGCCGCCATTTACTGACGATGGCGAAGGTCACCTAGTCGCCTGTCACTTCCCAGAAGTCAAGTCGGTCATCTAAAGAACCATGAAGCCACTGTCACGCGCTGTCGACTCAATGCCCCGCTCGGGGATCCGCGTAATCATGGACCGGGCGTTCAAACTGCCCGATTGCATTCGACTTGAAGTAGGGGAACCGAACTTCCCAACCCCAAGCCACGTCTTGGAGGCAGCCGACAAGGCGGCTCGAGGAGGGAAGACCCGCTACACGGAAAATTCTGGCATTCCAGAACTCAGGTCTCGGATAGCGGAGACCTTTGCAGCGGACACAGGGCGGACAACCAAGGCGGAAGATGTTGTTGTGACGACCGGGGCCATGGCTGCCCTCTATACAACACTGATGTCAATCGCAGATCCTGGCGATGAGGTCATCGTGATGAGCCCGTCTTGGCCCAACTATCTCATGCAGATGACCCTGCTCGGTATTCGCCCAATCGTTGTACCCACCACCGAAGCAACCGGTCACGTACCTACCGTTGAACAGTTGGAATCTGCCGTGTCCAATCGGACCAAGGCGGTGCTGATCAACTCTCCGTGCAACCCGACTGGGGCCGTGATCAACCAAGCTCAAATGGCGGACATACTCGAGTTCGCGCGGAGAGCCGACATCTACGTGATTTCGGACGAGGTCTACGACAAGATTATCTACGAGGGCATCCACGTCTCGGCTGCTTCACATGATGACGATGGTCGCGTTGTGTGCATACATAGCTTCTCCAAGACCTACTCAATGACAGGTTGGAGAGTCGGCTATGCGGTTGCACCGCCCGAGATCGCCAGTCTGATCCGTAAGTGCCAAGAACCAACTGTTAGCTGCGTTAACGCCCCAGCACAGTATGCGGCGCTTGCTGCACTTGACGGCCCTCAAGTAATTATCGGTGAGATGCGCGACGCCTATAGGGAGCGCAGAGACGAAGCAAGACGAATTCTTTCCTCTTCTGGTATTCCCGCTCTTGAACCGGGAGGGGCCTTCTATATCTGGATAGATGTCAGCAGTTCTGGGAGGTCTGACGTGGCGTTTGCCATGGACCTCGTCGACAAGCACCAGGTTGCTGTAGTTCCCGGTTCCACATTTGGTCCCGGCAACGAAGACAGGGTGCGCATTTCTCTAGCAACGGCCCCCGATCTGCTGTACGAGGGCATGCGTCGCCTGATTCACGAGACCAGGAGCTAACCG
Organism: Acidimicrobiales bacterium; assembly: GCA_030749275.1. Classification (GTDB taxonomy): domain Bacteria; phylum Actinomycetota; class Acidimicrobiia; order Acidimicrobiales; family Poriferisodalaceae; genus UBA6944. Next base: position 16,540 of record JASMKJ010000281.1, on the reverse strand, counting down.
GAGGTTGACCATGGAAGTAGTCGATGCCCACCTTCATCTCTTCAAGGCCGTATCCGAGGACTATCCCCGGACTGTCTACCCAGGGATGGCTGATGCAGAGATGGAGGTTCTGGCTGAAGAACTGCTAGGAGTGATGGGAACTGCGGGTGTGGATAAGGCAATCGTTGTCCCCCTCGGACCGCAGGACGAATATCTACGAGACCTTCAGATCAACTTTCCTGGACGTTTTGTCGGAGTTGGCAACCACGATCCGGATTCAAAAGACATTGCCGAGGACTTAGACCGGCGGATAGATCTCAGCGGCATCCAAGGAATTCGCGTCAGTGGAGTCGACGCCAGCGCTTCCACTGCCGACGACCCGGAAACATACGAATTGTTTCCGCTATTTCAGGCAATGGCAGACCGTGGACTAAAGGTCTGGTTCTATTCTGAGCCACAACAGGTTGAACTCTACGAAAAGGTCACGGAGTTGCTTCCAGGGTTGGTCACCGTGTTCAACCACTCTGGCTTCATGGTCACAATCGACAACTTGGCTATCGACGAATACCGCCGGCCCCACTTCACTACCGATGTACCACCACCCACGCTGGACCTTCTTGCACGAGTCGCCGAGAACCCGAACACTTATGTCCACTTCTCCGGCCAATACGCCTTCAGTCACAGGCCATACCCATATCTAGATATGACTCCCGTCGCGGAAGCCCTCAACAATGCCTTTGGGGCAAAACGGATGCTCTGGGCCTCAGACTTTCCCTGGATCCTCTCGGAGCCCGGCTACCCAGAACAGTTGGCCTTGGTGGACCATCTGCTTCCAGACATCAGCGATACGCAGCGTGACTTCATTCGCGGTGGTACCGCGTCCTCACTATTCTCGTTCTGACTCGGCTTCCAGAAAGTCGCCTGCAGCCTTCTCATGAGTGGCAGCAGTCCACTTCAGATGAGAGGGCACCAAGGTCCGCCGAAGGAATATCGCCACATCGTCGACGAGATGGTCATGACTCTTGATCAGGTCTGGACCATGCTTGGTTGCAGCCACAGAGGCCCAGAGTTTCTTAGCGCCGAGGCTGTCAAAGAGGATACGAGCTTCCTCGGACCGCTCTCCGTCGTTAGTGGCCGCCACCACCAACTGCGACATCTCTTCTCCTGAACCAGTTCGGAAACTAACTCCAGCAGCCGGAGCCCGAGGCGAAACCGTTATGTGCGTGATTGGCGCGTCTGGTCCTCGCATCCGACAAAGCTCTGTAGATATTGAACCATAGGAACACAGACCGATGGGCCCCCAGACCTCTGACACGTTCTTGATTATTTCGGCCAGAGTTTCAAGCATTGGATCTTCTTGCACGAAATCGTCAGAAAGACCGTGATTGGGTAGATCGAGACTGATCACTCTGAACCCCCTGGCCGCCAATAGGCGGTCGGTTCCCTGCCAACAATCGAGGTCGTCTCCATAGTCGTGGAACATCACCACCGGAGGCCCTTGAACCGGCCACTCTTGTCCGCGAACGACCAGTTCCTCAGCAATTTTTATCTCGATAGCAAGTGGTTCCATTAGCCAATCTCGAAGGGTTGAGCGTTATAACAACGCAGACTCTTGGCGCCGTCACGGCTGAGTTCTGGGCTTGCCTCCCAGCATAAATCAAGCGCATGCTCGCACCTCGGCGCAAACAGGCATCCAGGCGGTGGAACCTGCGGAGGCGGCACCCGACCAGGAATGCTATGGAGGCTTCCCTTCGATACGGATATGTCCGGTAAAGACCTTATCAGCCCTTGGGTGTAGGGATGCTGAGGATCACTGAAGAGCTCGTCAACTGGAGCTTCTTCTACGATTTCGCCCGCGTACATGACAGCTACTCGGTCAGCCACCGAAGCAACAACCGCAAGATCATGGGTAATCAGGAGCATCCCCATCTCACGTTCTCGTTGTCGCGCTCGCAGATTCTCCAGGATTTGCGCCTGCACGGTGACGTCTAACGCAGTCGTGGGCTCATCGGCTATCAAGAGCTTCGGATCAAGAGCTATGGCTAGAGCAATCATCACCCGCTGCCTCATGCCGCCCGATAGTTGATGCGGGTAACTGTCTAGACGGTCCGCCGCATCTGGAAGCTCAGCCTCCATAAGGGCCCTGACGGCGATCTCACGAGCTTCAGCACGGCTGACATCCCTATGAGACCGAATCACCTCTTCAAGGACACTCCCAATAGGAAAAACTGGATCCAGCGAAGTAATAGGATCTTGAAAGATCATTGAAATCGAATCGGCCCTCAAACGCCTCAGTTCGCGCTTTTGGAGGCTGAGAAGGCTCCGGCCTTCAAAAGCGATTCTGCCCCCGGTCACCTTGGCTATACCCCGAGGAAGCAGGCCCATCACCGAAAGCGCAGTCATCGACTTCCCGCAGCCACTCTCTCCCACCAAGCAAACGATCTCATTCTCACAAACTGTGAGCGCCACCCCCTTGACCACTTCAAAAGACGAACCGTCACTAGCGATGGAGATCCGCAGATCCTCTATTTCTAGAAGCGGCGAGCGGTCGAGGCCTGATGGGACTTCGCCTGACCTCGATTCCACCGCGGTTGCATTCATGTCGATTTCCGCAGTCTTGGGTTAGCAATCGTGTAGCCAGTGTCGGCCAGCCAATTTCCCAGAACCACCAAAGCAACCAGCACTAGGGAGAAGAACTGCGCCACCGGGTAGTCCCGTCTTAAGACTGCATTCACCAACACTTGCCCAAGGCCTGGCCAACCAAAAATGGTCTCAACAATAAGGGCGTAACCAACGATTTGCCCTATTCGCAACCCTGCCAATGAGATAATTGGTATCAGGGCGTTCCTCAGTACGTGCTTGCAGGTGATACGCCACTCCGAGAGACCACCTGCTCTAAGTGTCCTCACGTAGTCGCTGTTCTGACTTTCGATCATGGCTGACCGCGTCATCCGAACTGTGAGAGCGATGCCCTCAAAAGCCAAGACAACTGCCGGCAGGATGAGCTGCTTGGTGCCACAACAGCCTGCCGATGGCAGCCAACCGAGCGTCGAGGCAAATAGCCAAACGGCAAGAAGCGCTAGCCAGAAGTTGGGCACAGCCATAGCCACGGTGGACAAGGACATGATCCCCTGGTCCGCCCAACTATTACGTCTGAGGGATGCGAGAATTCCGAGAGGAATACCGACTAGGAATACGAGTCCAAATGCCGTCCCACCTAATATGAGACTGTTGCGGCCATGCTCCGTGAGCATGTCGGTTAGAGCCTTGTTGTTGGTTAGCGAGTTGCCCGGATCACCACTCAGGATTCGACCCATATAGGTGAAGTACTGTTGGTAGATTGGCTCGTTCAGGCCCAGCCGATCGCGAAACTCTTCACGAAACTCTTCCGTTGCAGATCCTGGTAACGCCGCCGCGGTTGCATCGCCCCCAGAAAGCCGGATTGCGTAGAAGACGGCGATTGAACTTACGAACAGCACAATCACGGTGTAAGCAAGGCGGCTGGCAGTCCGTTTCATCCCTTTTCAACTCCCTTCGCCTCATGTCGGAGTTGCGGGTCGAAAACATCTCTTAATCCATCACCTATCAAGCTGACCGACAGCACCAGCCCGGCAATACCGATACCCGGAACCGTGCTCTCCCAATGATTGATCCTGAGAAACCCACGACCATCTGCGACCATCTTTCCCAGGCTTGGAAGTGGAGGTTGGGCTCCGAGACCAATGAAAGATAGGCCTGCCTCCGCGATGATCGCGACCGCCACGTAATAAGAAGCCAGCACCAGGGCAGGCGCCATCACATTTGGCAGTAGATGGCGCCACATGATACGGAATCTCGAGATTCCACAAGCACGCGCTGCCTCTACGAACTCTCTTGCCCGGAGCACAACAACCTCACCACGCACCACACGCGTAATAGCGGCAACATTCACTATGCCAACGGCAAGGATTACTGGGAACAACCCCTGCCCGAGACCTCCAGCCAGAAGAACCGCTACCAGAATCAGGGGGAATCCCCAGATGAAGTCGGTAACCGAGCGGACGGCTCGATCAACAGCGCCGCCCAAGAAGCCGCCACACATCCCCAATGCCATACCGACTACTAGCGCCATGGAAGTTACCGCAGCGGCTACAAACAAAGAGACGCGAATGCCTATACAGAGTCTGACCAAGAGGTCGCGCCCGTACTGATCTGTACCTAGCAGGTACCCCTCAGAAAGCGGAGGTAGATGTGTATTGCGGAGCGACTGGCCCGCGTAGTCACTGCCAATAATCAGGGGCCCGATCAACCCCAAACCAACGATCAGGATTCCTAGAACTGAACCCGTAAAAAGCAACTTGTTCCGGTTGAACTCCCTTAACTTCTTCCGCCAAGGGTTTGCCCGAGCTTCATTTTCATAGGCTGCCACTCGTTCGTCCCACGCTTGAGCGTGGGACGAACGAGTGGCATCAAGTTCGGTCATCCGGTTACTGGTTGGGAGAACCCCCTGAAAGGCTTAGCTCTCGATCCAGACGTCGTTGTAGTAGGGATAGAGGTTCCATAGTGTCGGCTGCCACCCGTGAACGCTGTTTCTCTTAGCGAATACAGCATTCCTAGTAACCATCGGAACATAAGGAACATTCTCACAGTAAGCCACCTGGAATGCCGTCTGAGCTGTCTGTCCCTCAGCCGCAGTGCCAGCACTAGTCCACGCTGCCATAGCCTCATCAATCGCAGGCACATTCGCTCGAGACATGTTCGGGAATGGAATAGTCGCGCTGTTTACGAAGAGGTTCAGTACGTCGATCGGTATCGGCCACAGCCAATAGAACAGCGTCATGGGCGCCGCTCCCTTGCCTTCGGTGGCCTGCTTCTCGAACATGACCGCCCTGTCAACGACATTGACCTGAGCGTCAACGCCACCTTCACGCATCATTGCTGAAGCGGTGGTAGCTACTGCCTCGTTGATCGACTCAGCCTGGACGGCGAACTCAAACGAAAGCACCGTCCCATCCTTTTCCCAAATTCCGTCACCATTCAAAGCCCACCCAGCCTCAGTCATGAGGGCTGCAGCCGCGGCGGGGTCGTAGGTGATCATTTCTTCCACAACCGGGTCGTAGAACTTGTCTGTTGGCGGGAGCGGCCCGTAGTCAGCTACTGCGTCACCGAAGAAAACCGCGTCACGCATGGCTTCGCGGTCAATCAAGTGAGTGATGGCAGCTCGAACCCGAACATCTCCAAAGTACTCGTCCCAATCCTGGTTAAGGGTCAGGATGTAGCCCGACCACTCAGGGAACCGGTAAACGGTGATATCCGAATCGCTCTCCAATCGGCTTACGTCCGCTGGCGCCGGGCCCTTGAGAGTGTGGATGTCGCCATTTTCCAGCTGGACAGCACGCTGGCTGGCCTCAGCAATAAAGGTCCAGCGGATGGCATCCAGATGCGCTAGACCCTTGTTTTCGAAGTACTCGGTGTTCGAACCTGGGTAGTCCTCCCACCTCTTAACGAGAACATGGCTTCCAGGCACGAACTCTTCGTGGGTGAATGGTCCCGTCCCGTCGGCGATTTCTGTTCCATAGGTGGTCGATTCCATGCCCCCAGCTTCATTCCAGGTGTCCATACAGAGAACCCTGAAATAACCGGTCTTGTGGGGTCCGAGGGCTCCAACCCAGGGATTGTTCATCTTGACGACCAACTGATCGCCCTCTGACTCGTAGCTCGCTACCGGAGCAGCCAGCGTCGCGATAAACGACGTCGCCTTGAAGAAACTCAGGAAATCCGCCACTGCAGCAGCATCTGCCGGCTTCCCGGAATGGAACTTCCCAGCCGGGTCAATATCAAACCGGTACTCCATGCCGTCAGCCGACTTGGTGAAACCCGTTGCCAACTGGTGGTTGTCATTGCCGTCGGGGTCATTCGTCAGGAGAGCTTCATAGATGGCAAAGAAAGCTGGGTCGTACCAGTTGGTGGTGATCGGATCATGCTTCGAGAAGTCAAGGTCGTAACCTTCCTTCAGCGTCCCTCCCCTCGTCGGTCCAGCAGTGGTCGTCGGAGCCGCAGTTGTCGCCGGGGCCGCAGTTGTCGTCGGGGCCGCAGCCTCATCAGAACCACAAGCTGCGAGTATCGAGCCAGCGGCGGCAACACTGACTCCCAGACCGCCAGCCACCTTCACAAAGTGACGACGCGTGACCTCACCACCGCGATACTTCTCGATCAACTGGTCAAGCTCGCCGTTCTTAGTCGGATCGCTCATCTCTCCCGTACCCCCTTGTGTACGTAATGAATCCGTCTACAGGACTCACACTTGTGTTGAACAACAACCGTCGACTTTCAGCGGCCGCAACTTCCAAATCGCTCATGTGTTCATAGTATGGATTACTGCGAGTTTATAGCATCTTCAGTCGCAAGGGAAATGGAAGTTCCAGAGTCGACCCGCCCTGGGGGGGAACCCAAGCGCCCGAAAGCGGCCTCTCCGGGATCTAGCGACCTCACTATCCAGTAGGACTGGCCCCAGAGGGAAACGCTGATTGGAAATCGGCTGCCGCTTCCCTGGACCAGGCACCGCCCAGCGGGAGTAGGAGGTCCCGGTCCGGACCGTCGCCACAAGGATGCCCCTGCGTCACCAGAAGGCGAATCCCGTCACCACCACTCATCAAGACATACGAATACACGGTCTCGTAGCTGCTGTGATTGCAGACTCCTGATTCGCCACCATCGTGACTCCGTTGGAGCTCAAGAACGTCAGCCAGGCCCTTGGCCTTGGAGAGGCGGCGATACGACCAGTTGAGCCGGTCCTCGCTGGTAACAAGGTCATCGTCAGTTTCCGTCACCCCGAAATGAACGTGGTGGTTGGTGCGGGTTGCAAGGCCGGGCTCCAGAGAACAATGGAGTTCGTTGCCCCTGATCTCGACGACTGCCACAGCAGACGGGTCCACCAGCATGAGGTTTGCACACCAGAAACTTTCAGCCGACAGTGCCTGTCGGAGGGCCTCAACGGCTGTCGCTACGTCCACCCCCTCGGTGAGCGCAACCTCGGTAAGCACGTCATAGTTGATGCCTCTTGAGGGTTCTTCGCGCACGTTTGAATCTGCACAGAGCAGGCCATGCTTGTTGGCCCCTATTGAAAATCCAGAGAACTCGTCACCTTCCGAATCTTCACCTGCCCACGACGTTGTCCCTCGAATACCAAAGACGTCTCGACTGACAACGACCCGGTCGTCGAAGTTCATGCGGCCGAAGTCCTTGTTCTTGAATAGGAGGTAGTCGCCGCCGGACATTTGGAGGGCTCCCATGGTACACACGACGTGCGAGAGTAGAGTGGCTGACTGTTCACCGCAATCAACACCTCCCGACCGCTGCTGGTGGTACCTCAAGTGACAAATACAAAGCCGAAGTCAGGTCACCTGGTTGAGACCGTGTACCAGTCCACTAGGGCACAGATCCTTGACGGCACCTACCCGCCGGGGACTCCTCTTCGCCTTAACAGACTCGCTGAAGAGAATGAAGTAAGCCTCATCCCAGTCAGAGAGGCACTTCGACTGTTGGAGAGTGAGAGATTCGTCATCTCTGAAATCAACAAGGGGGCCCGTGTAGCTCCGCTTTCCATGCAGTCGTTGGAGGACCTCTACCGAGTGCGCACACTGGTCGAGGTTGAAGCACTCCGCCTGGCTACCGACTTCATGGACTCAGAGTTCATCACTTCCCTGGATTCCACCATCACCGCTGCAGTGAGGGAGCTGGAAACCAATGAGATCGAGAAGGGCCTGATCCTCCACCGGGAATTCCACGATTCGATCTATCGAAAATCCGGCTCAGAGTGGCTTTGCCACATGATTGAAGTGCTCTGGGCCCATTCGGACCGTTACATCCATCTGGCCTCGGTCCAGCCCAACTTTGTCTGCACCGTCGACGACCATCACCACGCCATCATCGACTGCCTCCGGAACAAAGATGTGGAAGCTGCCGCCAAGTCTCTTGCTAGGGACCTTCAGGGGACAGTCGAACTTCTCCGAGATGAACTTGGACAGGCTGAATTGCAGCAGGCCGTTTGACCCAACCGGTCCTCCCCTTCAGTACCACAGGTCCTACCCTGGAACCACCGGCAGGGAGAGGCTCGACGGGAAGGACCCAGAATGCAAAACCGTCTGGGTCGCAGTCACCGCGGCCAACGGTCCCTCAAAACCAATCCGACCACCAGTATTGAAGTTCCGATCCCACTGAGGGAAATCTGAACTCGATACATCAACCCTTATTGCCGAACCAGCAGGGACTCTCGTGGCAACGGGGCCGAGTTCTATCCGATATCTATAAACCTCACCGGGGACGATCGGCGAAGGATCGACTAGCGAGTCCCTATAACGAGCCCTGACTATGCCTTCTTGGATGTTGATCGAGGTCCCATCCGGGCCCACCACGCACAGCCGCGTTGTGAAGTCCGTGTCGACAGCGGAGGAAGCGGCATAAAGCGTGACGAATGCATCCCCAACCACGAGCATGTCCTCAACCAGGGGCTCCGTGGTGTACACAAGAACCATTCGGGAAACCTCGGCGATGCTCTGGTCTGCCGGACCCATCGGGGTAACCGAGTCAAAACAGCAGGAATGCCCGCCGAGACTGGGCGTGGGTGTAGCCGGATCGTAGATGAAGATGTCAACTGGCTCATCCGAGGAGACCTCTCGATCAAGCCAGCCATCGCCGAACTTAGAATTGGCCCTGCCCTGCGAATGCATGAAGTACTCGACAGAGCGTGCCTCTGCTGGTGGCCATTCAGTGAAGTTCCGAATGCCTTCCCCCAGTAGGTACACAGTCACTGGATGATCAAGAACACCATTGTCTGAACCCTTCAGGTGGTGATCCAACCAGGACACTTGCCAGTCGTCGACCTCGTTAGTGCTTACCTCTCCACCAACAACATCCACTGGGGCCCACGGCATGTGAGTCCAGGGTCCGAGGAGCAGTTTCTGCGGCTGACTTTCCACGCTCTCTGAAGCGCTTGAGAGGCCAACAAAGTTTTTGACGGTCCCACTCAGGAAGATGTCGTACAAACCGCCAGTGTGGATTGCAGGAACCTTGATCTTGTCGTACCCCTCATCGATGCTCCAGCGACTCCAGTATTCGTCATAGGAAGCATGCTCCACCCAGTCACGGAAATACGGAGCGTGGTCTGCAATGACTGGATAGTCAGCTATAGGCAGGAAATTAAACCAAGCGGACGCGGCCCCCAGCGCCGCTCCCAACTGGGCGTAACCCTCGGCATCGTCAGCCCTCTTTGCAGAATCCAGTCCGAGCAAAGTCGACCAGTAGACAGCGAACGCGAGATTGAGGGCCCCTGCCTGGTAAGTCCAGCCGTCGTAATACTGCGACCCAGTAAACCCGGGGCAAATGGTGACCAAACTGGGAGGAGCCGCCCTTGCCGCCAACATGGTCGTAGCCCCGCCATATGAAAATCCATACATGGCGACCCGACCGTTCGCCCCCGGCAAGCGAGCTGCCCATTCGACAGTGTCGTAACCGTCCTCAGCCTCATTGAGGAACGGGGTGAAGTCCCCGTCGGAGAGGTAGCGCCCACGGCAATCCTGGACAACAACCAAGTAGCCCCTTTGGGTATACCAGGCAGGATGCGCATAGCCGAAGTTCGACAATGCAGCCTGCTTGTCGTAGGGATGGCGACTCAAAAGGACGGGATGAGGCCCCTCCTCTTTGGGGCGGTATACGTCCGCCAAGAGAACTGTTCCATCGCGCATGGTGGCGAAAACATCCCGCTCTACCGTCGCGCCACCCATCCCAGTCAGGACCTCGTAACTCATGTTTCCTCCTCCCTCGGTGACCTCACCGGGGTTGCCTTGTGGACCTTCAACACTTCTCTCTGGCTGTTTGCCCCAGAGGTGGCCTCAACCTCAAGAAACATCTCTTCAGCCTGTTTCTTCCCCAACTCCCTGCAGGAGCCCCTAAAAACCTCGTCTGGGTCGAGGTGGAGGACTTTCACCGACCGTTTCGGCTGTTCCTTACGTAGATAAACGAAGACGTTCGTCCTCTCCGAACCGCGATTCGCCAACGCATAGTCGATCCACAGCACACCGTCTTCGTCGGCCTCCCTGACTGCACACTCCAGGATCGAAACACCGAATTCTGCCGAAGGCTCAACTCGATCCGTTAGGAACTTCCCCGTCAGGAGTCGCCTACGCCCAGGGTCAAGTTCCTCTTCAGCGTTCAATTTGAAACACCACCCAAGTGCACAGACGCTAAGCCTTGCTCCGCAATAGCCGCCGCTGCCTCGCTCAACAGTTTCATGGCACCTAGCTCCATGACTGCCTGGTCCTGACCCGAGGAACCGCCGAACATGAGATCCACACCCATCGATCACGATCACCGGACACAGACTTCAACGAACCCCTATCCGTCTCCGCCCTTCTCCTCTTCATTATTGACCTCGTTCTGCACTGATCGCCCATCACACTTGCTCTTTATTGTCAAACTTGCTAGCACGTGACGAGTAGGGAAGAAGGAGTGAAGCGGCATGGGTCGATTCGACGGGAAGCGAGTGTTCATTACAGGCGCAGGAAGCGGTTTCGGACGCCGTACATCCGAAAGATTCGCCGAGGAAGGGGCCTCAACCGTCTACATGGTGGACCGACTGCAGGATCGCCTTGATGTGGCTGCAGAAGCAGTCAGGTCACGAGGAGCAGAAGCGATTCCCATATGTTTCGATCTGGCCGACGGGGAGGCTTGCACCGCCGCAATGACGCAAGCCCTCGCTGACGGGCAGCACCTGGACGTACTCGTGTGCAATGCAGCGCATTGGGCGGAAGAGCACGTCCTGGAAATCAGTTTGGAATCCTGGACTCGCCATTTGGCCGTCAACCTCACCGCGTATTTTCTGCTAGCACAAGGAGCAGCCCGCTCCATGGTGGAACGTAGGTCGGGTGTCATTCTATTTAATGCTTCGATTGACGCCCAGGGACATTCGTTGGGTTTCACTTCTTATTGCGTCACCAAAGCCGGCGACCGAGCGTTGATGAAGTCAATGGCCGTAGAACTAGCACGCTCGGGGGTGCGGGTGAACTCTGTGAGCCCAGGGCCAGCGGATACGCAACAAAGCACCGACATTGTTGGCGAAGAATTAATGGCCAAATGGCGCGAACATGGATTTCCCGAAGTTCCACTGAACCGTCTCGCTGCCACCGATGACATAGCCAGTGCCTTCCTATTTTTGGCTTCCGACGAGGCCTCCTACATCACTGGTCATGACCTCGTCGTGGACGGTGGCCATACAGCCGATATCTATGAAATCCCCTACGACTGACGTTTCATTCGTTCAGTCGATCTATGCCGAAACAGTCGCTATCCAGCGGATGCTGAGTACTCGTAACGTCTGAGATGTTGGCCGCATATCTGGGGGCTACCTGCATCTCCCCCGGAGACAGGGTCGATGCCATGGTCAGTACTGATGCATCTCACGTGAACGCCCGAGTTGTCCGGCTAATACATGGTGACCCCAACCCAGAGGGTCCAGGAGCCGTCGAAGAAGACGCACTCTGGCCCGGAATAGGTGTCCAAACGGGTGGACAACAGCCTCTTCTAACCAGGCTCTTGGCTCGAACTGCCCTTGAATCCCAACGGCCTCCAATCGCCCACCCTGGCGTTCTGGGTTTATTGGGCCGGAGTTTCACCGGATGAACAGACTCTGGCTTCCCTCAGCCATCAAGGAACCGAGGTCCTCCGCCTCGCAATCCGATCCGATTCACATATCGAGGCCACCGTCAGGGAATCTGGGGCAACAGCCGTTCTGACAACTCCGACTCCCATTCACAGGAGGCGCTGGTATTTCGTAGGTATCAGCGCTGATGCCCCGACTGGTGAGCTGGGCGTCTCTTGCACGGAACGCGGAACCTCCGTGTTCTCAGTTGAGCGAACCCAGGCAGGGTGGAACGGCATACCCCGAGACTCCGACACGCTCCTGCTGGGTGCCTCGCTCGAGAACGAAACTGTCCAGAACTCCTTTAGCGGAAAGATTGGTGGAATCAGGATCTTTGAAGGCCTCCTCGACGACAGTGACCTCAGTGACCTCAAACAAAGGGCCGAGCCTGACGGTGGTCGGTGTGAGGGGGCCTGAGATCTTGCACGTCTGACCACTGGCACACGAGTTGTGGACATTTCAGGTCACGGCAGGCACGGGCAAATCCACAACGGTGCTGCTCGAGCGGTTACGGGGCCCGAGTGGCAGGGAACAGATACAACTATTGGATCCGCGCCTCGTCTCTACGACGCAGTCCATCTTCACGACGATGACCTTGCTGATGCCAAATGGCTCCCCACCTTCACTTTGTCTGTGCCACCAGATGCACGAAGCGGGATCTATGCCGTACGGCTCTCGACTGAAGAAGAGGAGGTCGCGCTCTCCGTGGTCGTCGGACCCTCCCCACAATCGAGCAGTCCAGTGCTCTTTGTCGTTCCCACCCTCACTTGGCTTGCCTACGCCAACTTCGACTCAGGAGAAAGACACCACATCGGGCTCTCGCTCTACGACAGCCATTCCGACGGCTCGCCCAACTACTACGCATCTCAGAGAAAGCCGACTTCATCCACTTGGCCAGACGCCTACTTTGAATCAGAGAAAACTGGTGGCGGCTCCGTTCCGCAAATGGATCCCTCCCTGCCTGGGATAGCGGAGAACGCGACGCACCTTGTAATGGCTGACCTCTACGTGATCCACTGGCTTGAACACCTCGGAATCTAGTACGAGGTCATGGGCGACGAACACCTCCACGAGCATGGATCTGATGCTCTCATCCCATATTCAGCCGTAATCTGCGCTGGCCACCATGAGTATTGGACAACAGAGATGTTGGATGCTCTCGAGATATATCTCGAAGCGGGCGGAACCTTCAGTACATGGCTGGAAACGGTCCTTACTGGCCCACCTCGATAGATCCCGAGCGGCCCCGTTTGATAGAGGTCCGTAGACGCGGTGGAACCGCCACCAACCAGGCGGAGCACGGTGAACTGGAACACAGCAGCACTGGACGCCTTGGAGGGACCTGGAGTCTTCATGGACGCTCATCAAACAGACTTGTCGGGCTCGGGATTGCCGGACAGGGATTTGGCAGAGCACCCGGTTTTCGACGATTGCCGGACTCACTAGATCCACTAGTCGAATTTGTGTTCGACGGAATCCCCTACGAGGAGACAATCGGCGACTTTGGCCTCAACCTTGGCGGTGCCGGCGGATTCGAGTTCGACCGCATCGACAGAACAGAGGGGACTCCGTCCGGCACACTTCTCCTGGCATCGACCGTCGAGGTCTCCTCCTCTTTCTTCAGAGCAATGGAGCACGGTGTCGGTCGTGGCCACGCCGACCCGCTCGTTCGAGCAGACATGGTCTACCTCGACCGCGGGCCAGGGTCGGTCTTCGGCGTTGGGTCAATCACTTGGACCGGCTCGCTCTCGCACAATGACTACAAGAATAATGTTGCGCAAATAAGCACTAACGTCCTCAACGAATTTGTTCGCAGAGGTGCCGCACCGCTTCCGAACGAACTCGACGTCTGAGTTCTAGCGGAGTTCCACCCTCAGTTGGGCCCCGATGGAACCGTTCATATTGATATGAAGAGTTCCTGTTTCCTCAAATGGCATCTAATAGGTCGCTCGCCCACCTGAGATGTCATAGACTGAGGCAGTGGAGAAGCTGCAACGGTCTGAAGACAACCAGGACACCAGTTCAGCCACTTCTCCCACTTCACCGATCCGGCCCATCGGGATCTTCGACAACATGTAGTCAAGAACTTCCGGAGCCGTATTTTCATTCATTGGCGTGGCAATGACCGCTGGTGCTATTGCATTCACCAGAACGTTCTCTGTGGCCAACTCTTTGCCAACAGATTTTGTGAGACCAATTACTGCGGCCTTCGATGCCGAGTAGGCGGAGAGTTTAGGATTTCCCTCTTTACCGGCGATACTCGCAATATTTACTATTCGACCCCAACCGGCCTCGCGCATATATGGCACAACCGTTCGAACAGTATTGAAGGTACCCGTTAGGTTCACATCGATGGTCTGTTTCCAGTCATCAGGGTCCACTTCCCATAGGAAAGTGTTCGGTCCCACAATCCCAGCGCTGTTTACGAGCACGTCGAACGGACCGGTTTCTGATACCAACGCGATCACCGCATCCAGGTCGGTCACGTCGAGTCGCAGAACTTCCTGCTCGGAGTCGCTTGCTGAGATGGAAACCCCTCTCTCGGCATTGACGTCGGTAGCTACAACCCTGAGGCCATCCTGTCGAAGTCGATTAGCGCACTCAAGCCCTATTCCCTGGCCGGCGCCGGTTACCAGCGCTGAACGATTTGGTTCAGTCATCCTCTTTCCCTTTCATCACGTACCCCGCTCCACCCCGGCTTGCCTCTCACTCGGGTAATGGCAGGCCGGTCAGATTCGCTTCTTCAAACCACTGGACGGAGCGATCGATGCTCTCAAGAAGTGGCGTGTAGGAGAGCGCCCCTAATCGCGTTTCGAGTGAAGCACTATCGACCGCCTCCGGGAATGGCAGGCGATCCTCTCCGTGCGTGATCTCGGTGAAGTCCGTGACCTGCTTGATTCCCTCGACAAATTCCGCGATCGATGCCACGGTTCCACCGAGTCCATGGACCTCGGAACCTTGCGGCTCAAGTCGGGATGACTGAATGAAGTCCCGGGCGGCATCGGGTGCGAACTGGAGTGCCAAGGACCCGCCATATTCAATATGGAAGGCTCGCTCCCTCACGGCTGCCAGTACCGCTGAGGTGGGCTGCGAGGTAAGGCCTTGGTCTCTTCCAGGGCCATAGATCGTATGGGGTATCAAACCGACGCTCGGAAGCCCGTAGTCGGCCTCGTATATCCGAGCGGTTGATTCGTTTGCGCACTTCCAGATTCCATAGAGCGTCGTCGGCAACCGTCGCTCTCCAGGCTCGATAGTGCTCACTTCATAGTCTTCTGCATTGCCGAATACCGCAACGCTGCTTGCGTAGACGAGATGTTCGATGGAGTGGCGGAGAGCCGCCTCGAAAATATTTACGGTTCCAACAACGTTCACGGCGGCGCCCATCGGTCGATCCGCTCGACAGAATGGGACCTGTAGGGCGCCGAGATGGATGATTCGAGATACGCCTTCTACAGCTGACATCACCTGGTCCGAATCGGTGAGATCTCCCTTGACGTACCTGATCTGCCTTCGGTCTTCAGAACCAATGATGAGCTGGTGGCGACGATCGTCCTCGCTGATATCAAAGGCCACAACTTCGCACCCATCTTCAAGAAGAAGACGGATTACCCAAGCTCCAAGGCATCCCATCGCCCCAGTAACCAGATAGGTATCCCCGCTCATACGCATTGATTTACCAGCGAGCCGATTCCATCGATCGTCGAAACCAGTACATCACCTGCATCCAGGTATTCGGGGGGTGTCCGGCCAAGTCCTACCCCGGAAGGGGTCCCGGTGAAGACCAGATCTCCAGGCCGCAGCTCGCAAACGCCGGATAGGTAACTAACCAGGGCGGGGACTCCATTCAGCAACTGTGACGTCCTCGCCTCCTGCACAACGACATTGTTGAGTTCGCACCGAATGCCTAGATCCCATGGATTGTCAAACTCATCGAGAGTCACCACGCAGGGCCCTAACGGTGCAAACGTCCGGTGTGATTTTCCAAGGTTGAACTGCGGATTTGTACCTTGGAGCTGAAGTTCGCGCTCACTCACGTCTTGTCCAACAGTTAGTCCCGCTATCACTCGCGGAGCATCGTCTTCGCTGACATTACGTGCCCGCTCCCCGATTACTGCAACCAACTCCACTTCCCAATCGCAACTGCCAGGAACCAGAAGTATGTCGTCCCTCGGTCCTGTCAGAGAGGACGGATATTTCGTGAAGACCATGGGATTATCAGGAATCTCCATAGAGGACTCCACTGCATGGTCACGATAGTTAAGCCCTATCGCAAAGATCTGACCTGGGGTCGGCACTGGACATGTGAGCTCACGGTCGTGATAAGGAAGGCCTTCTGCCAGATCCTGGCGGCGTGCCCATTCTCTAAACGGTGACCAGCGCTCAAGAATCTCCATTGGGTCTTCGCTGAACTCCCCCGCCGACGCATCTTGCACATCTAGATAACAACCCCCACCGATTAGGCAAGATCGTCCTTGGCGAGCTCCAAATCTCATTGATTCCTATTTCCTTTACAGATGCTCTTGTCGGGCCTCGGGGCCCACCCGCCCTTCGATGATCGATTTCCACAATCAAGTGGGAAGACGTCGCTAGTTCTTTTGACACGTAAATCCAGACTTGGGTGAGATATCCACCCCGTGGACTATTGAAAAGTTTATAGCATTACGCAAGACTGTTCCACGTTGAACGCTAACCACCGTTCTACAACCCAGAAGAAGGAGAAGTGGTCGATGACGAACTCAGACGGATCTCCGTCAGACGAATTCAGCCAGGACCACTTCTACGAGGAAGGTGTGGCCGGGGGAATGCACTCCACCGAAGTCGAGGAATTCCTCGCCTCCCCTGACAGCACATGGCTAATCAAATTGACGACCATCAAAGAAGACGGTT
>JASMKJ010000280.1 GCA_030749275.1 Acidimicrobiales bacterium | reverse complement strand
ATTGTGCAACCGCCCCGCTGCTTCTTGAGGAAATCGGATCACGCGACAGCCTTCAAATACGAATGCTTACTTCGGTTGTTCGCCACCACACTGTGCTGCTTCGACCCGTCATTGGACATGTCCAGGGCGGAGAAATCCTGGATCAATCGCAGTTGGATGCCGACTTTGGTCAGTTTCTTGACCAGACAACACGAGTCACGACGGGCCGCCTTGCCGTGTGCCTTGATGATAATCCGTCCTTTTCCAAGTACAACCCGGTGGGTTATGTTCTAAGCCTCAAGAAGGATGAGGAAGACGAACGACTTTCCCATCGCGCAGAGGCAGTGAAGGGACGTGAGAACCGTACTCGCGAGGACGCGTTGTCTCGGCTTTCCCCCGTACATCTTGAAGTTGGTGCATGACGCTTCTCAGAGGCAGGTCGTGCACACGGCATCTCGATCTTGAGACCCCATACCGACTCTCGTTTGGAAATGTAACACAGTTCTGCTCGCAATCCGTCTGGCTTGTGTCTGATACGGGCCGAACAGGCTTTGGTGAAGCGGTTGCCCTTCCCGGATACTCCCACGAAACGAGTCAGAGTATCCAGACAACTCTGGACGCCGTGCTTCCAAAACTCATGGGTGAACGGCCCGATGTTAGCCGCGAGATGTTGCTTGCATGCTTGCATGACCACCCGTTCGCGGCATCAGCGATCCTCTCAGCATGGGATATGGCGGAGGGAACGTTCGATCTACCAGATTCAGTTCGCGCGCCAATTCTCCATGGCCTGCAAGGTCGAGATGCCGCCGCCCTTCTTGACCAAATTGAGCAGAAGGCTGCCGATGGATTCGTAACCCTCAAGCTGAAAGTGGGGCGCGATGCACACGCAGATTTTGAGTTGGTCTCCACGTTGTTGGATAATTGCCCCCAAGGTCTCAAGATCCGCATCGATGCCAACCAAGGATACACGCGCGAAGAAGCCCGTTGGTTCTTTTCCAACCTGGAAAAAGCTCAGACCGAAATCATTGATCTAGTAGAGCAACCCCTATCTATAGATGATTGGGAGGGCCATCGTGATCTGATTGCAGCAACGAGCATCCCAATCATGCTCGACGAGTCTATTCTTGATGACAATGATGTCCTACGGGCCAATTCTGTGGGTGCATCGTTCATCAAACTCAAACTCGCAAAACATGGTGGTATCGATGCCCTACTCAGACTGGCGAAGCTCGCACGCGATCAAGGTATGGGTGTTGTTCTCGGCAATGGCGTCGCTACCGGCTTGACCAATCTCGTCGAAGGGGCTATCTGGCAGGGCAACAAGGATCTGTTTCATGGGGACTTGGAGGCAAATGGGTTTGCTCGTTCGGCGGCGAGTTCCATGATCCCTATGGTGCAGTTGCAGTCGCGATGGCTCACCTGGACTCGCAATCCCGCTGGGGGCGAGGCAGTAACTCTGGACGAGCCGCGGGGTGGCTGATTCCATGGTGACCAGAGGAAGCGAGTTGCGAATACTTCACCTCACATCTGCTCACCGGTTGGACGATGTGCGGATACGGATAAAAATCTGCCGTACTCTTGCTGGAAAATATGACGAAGTGCATCTAGCGGGCCCGGGGGGTGATGAGGCGAGTTCGGACGCTGTAATCGTTCACAAGATCTCGTCGCCACGGAATCGACTGCACCGCATGGCTATTACAACCTTGGCGCTCATGGTCAAGGCAGTGAAACTCCGACCGAATCTTGTTCATGTGCACGACCCAGAGTTGCTGCCTGTTGCAATCATTCTGCGTACCTTTGGCATAGTTGTTGTCTACGACGCGCACGAGGATCTGGTGAGTCAAGTTGGGTGCAAGAGTTGGATCCCAGTCATGGTGCAACCTGTGGCCAGAACGTTCGCCCGGGTAGTGAATTGGATTTCTGGACGGACAGTGTCCGCAGTGATTACCGCCACGCCGGCGATAGCAGCGTGTTTCCCGCAACAGAAGACATCGCTGGTTCGCAACTTTCCAATCGTCAGAGAGTTTCCAACTGTCAGTCCGTCTGATTATTTTCATCGCAAGGATCGGATCATCTACGCTGGCGGATTGTCATGGAAGAGAGGGCTTCAGGAAATGGTCGCAGCTATGCGGGA
>JASMKJ010000279.1 GCA_030749275.1 Acidimicrobiales bacterium | reverse complement strand
TTTATTCGTTTGCCAAAATCCAGGAAGCGATCGCAGCCGGAAGTTTCGACACCGACAAATACGGAATTCCCCTGCTGGATTTTGATGACGTGGTTGAAGCTCAAGTCGAAGTGGGCTTAGGACCACTCCACACCCAATTCGATGACCAGGGGTACGCCTATACGAGCCTTTTCCTTGATTCAGATGTTGCCCGCTGGAGCTTGGGTTCGCCATACAGGGAAGATGGCTGGAAGCTCGAAGGCACTGTTGACATTCACTACAACGTTGGACATGTGGTGACTGCAGAGGGTGACACCGTGTCCCCTGATGGCAAGTACCTAGTTTCGCTCAATAAATGGTCCCTTGATCGCTTCTTCCATCCCGGACCCCTGTATCCCCAGAACTTCCAGCTGGTCGATATCAGCAAACCGGGCCCTGACATGCAGCTGCTGTATGACATGCCCGTCGCTAATGGTGAACCCCACTACGCGCAAATCATCAAGGCCGACAAGTTGCAACCTATGACGGTTTACCCCGAAGTGGGGTGGGATCCAGGGTCGATGGCCCCGAAACCCGGCGCTCCCAAGATCGGCTCCGAAGGAGTAACCAGGAACGGCAACCAGGTGACCATCGATATGACCTTGATGCGAAGTCATTTCACTCCAGAGCGGGTGACAGTAACGCAGGGCGATCACGTCACCTGGAACCTGACCAACGTCGAGACCTCGGAGGATGCAACCCATGGTTTCGCGATACCGGGATACAACATCAACCTCAGTCTTGAGCCAGGAGAAACAGCCACCATTGAGTTCGAAGCCAAGAACGACGGTGTGTTCACTTATTACTGCACTGAATTCTGCTCGGCACTCCACCTTGAAATGGCTGGATATTTCCTAGTTGAACCGAATTGATTTGTTCGGTCCATCAATGCATTCCCGGAAGGAGGCGAATGCCCCCCGCACTCATTGAGCGAATCTTGGGGCCTCGTGTGTCAGCTGTCGAAGCTAGCCAACATCGTGACACCTATCAGCGACCTAAGCGCTTGTTGACGTTGTCCTCCATCTTGCTCGGCTCGTCAATCTTCTTGCCCTACTGGGAGTTGAAGCTCAAAGCTCCGCAATATCCAGACGGGTTGAGAGTCACGTTGTGGGTGAACCGCCTTGAGGGAGACGTGCAAGAACTTGAGGGACTCAATCACTACATCGGCCTACCTTCTTTTGCCGACGGTGCAGTTCTGGAGAGAACCGTCTCTGTTGCAGGGATCCTCGCACTCGCGGCTCTGCTGCTAGCCGGCCATTATGTGCACAGTCGCTGGGCTTTGACTCTCGCAGGACCCACAGTTCTGTTTCCCTTGTTCTTTCTGGCTGACCTTCAGTACTGGTTATGGAATTATGGCCACAGCCTCGACCCAAGAGCGCCGTTCTCTCATGCAGTCGGCGAGTTCACTCCACCGCTTTTCGGTTCGGGAAGCATCGCTCAGTTCGACACTCTGGCATGGCCAGGGTGGGGGCTTTTGATGGCTCTAACAGCGTCGGCGCTTGCCGCCGCTGGGATGATCTCGCACCGCCGGGCGTACAAGCCCCTGTCGACGCCGCCAGGAGACAACTTTACAGACGGAGCATCCGATAGCTCGGTAGGTAGCCGGAAAGACCCGTTCCGAAGACGAGTAGTTCAAAGATCACTTCTTGCCGCCGGGGCTACCCTCGCGGTTGGTATTGGAACCAGTACCTCAGCTGACGCCCTTTCCATCGACCGTGAGACCCAGTGGGTTGATCTTCAAGTCCTTATCGACGCGACAGAACCTGGCGGAGTAGTTGAGCTCGCCCCGGGCATGTACCGGGGCGGGGTCTTGATTACCAAACCCCTCACACTCGTTGGCACCGACTGGCCAGTAGTAGATGGTCAGGGGCTTGGTTCAGTCATCGAGGTACGGGCCCCTGACGTAAGAATTGAGGGGCTCGTTATTCGAAATAGCGGATCTCGCTTAGATCGGGAAGACGCCGGTATCAGCTCTACCACGAGTCCCAGAATCGACATCCGGGGTAACCGATTTGAGGAAGTGCTGTTCGGGATGTTCCTTCGGCGTTCGAACGGCGCGCACATCGCCAACAATGACATTCAAAGCATGGATCTCTTTATCGCTCGACGGGGCGATGGCATCAGACTTTGGCAAAGTTCAACAGCAGTCGTGGAAGGAAACCATCTAATCGGCGGCCGAGATGCCGTTTTCTGGTTCACAGACAAAATCACCGTTCGTCGCAACCACGTCGAAGACGGCCGCTATGGCCTGCACTTCATGTACTCAGATGGCGCCACAGTCGAAGAAAACCTCTTGGAACACAATTCGGTTGGCGCGTTTCTCATGTACAGCACAGACCTTGTCGTCTCAGGAAACATCTTCAGGTCCAACAGAGGACCGAGCGGCTATGGACTGGGAATCAAAGATGTAGATGGGTTGAAGGCAAACAAGAATCACTTCGTTGAAAACCGATCAGGACTCTATGTCGATAACTCACCAAGCAAAGTCGGTGTATCTCACAACATCGAGGAGAACGTATTCGCGTTTAACAACATTGGGGCGATGCTGGGTTCCACCGTGGCCCGAAACACATTCACCGGAAACGCATTTATCGACAACGGTGAGCATGTCACTTCTGACAGCACCGGAGGCCTTGAAGCCAACTATTGGTCTAAAGACGGCATCGGCAACTACTGGAGCGACTATTCGGGCTACGACTCCAACCAAGACGGCATAGGCGATACGCCCTACGAAGTTGACAATCTCTTCGGAAACCTTCAAACGAGGTACCCCAACCTCCGGTTCTTTTCCGGAACTCTTGCCGCCACCGCCATAGATGTCGCGGGCCGAACCTTCCCCCACCTGAGACCCAATCCCATTCTCACCGACGTCGCGCCTCTGGCTGCGCCGCCGAATTTTCCCACCTTGTCGTTCGGGCAGCACAACACAAACCGCTCCGCACTTGCTCTCACATCGGTCCTTCTACTCATCGCAGGATTGTCGATTGCGCGACCTGACCGATTCGTTGGTGATCACACACCCTCACACGGAGAGACAAGTGATTGAGGTTAAGCATCTGACCAAGGCCTACAAAGGCCGCATCGTCGTCGACGACCTCAGTTTCAACGTCGCTACCGGCGAATCAGTAGCACTATGGGGCCCTAACGGGGCCGGGAAAACCACCGTAATCCGTTGCATCTTGGGGTTGATCTCTCACCAGGGTCACATAACAGTCGCCGGTTTCGATACCAAGCGGGACTCGACCGCTGCGCGATCTCTCATCGGCTATGTACCCCAAGAACCTGCACTCTACGGAGCCCTCACCATCAATGAGACACTCGCTCTCTCATGCCGACTGAGAAATTTGTCACTTGACCTGGTATCTGAGACAGCAGATCTACTGAATCTCGCGGAACCGGGGAGAAAAAGAGTTGCTGACCTCTCGGGTGGAATGCGCCAGCGTCTCGCTATCGGAATTTCCCTCCTCGCTGACCCCTTAATCCTCCTCCTTGACGAACCAA
>JASMKJ010000278.1 GCA_030749275.1 Acidimicrobiales bacterium | reverse complement strand
GCAGCGCTTCGGCATAGGTGATGTGTCGTGTCATAGAATTCACGACCTTGGGTCGCGGCGATGGTGACACAGGACAACAATGGGCTCAAAATGACCACGAGTTGTCTTCGATTCAGGCGTAGACATGATCCGCCGCGCTGTTGGGATCGGGGAAGGGACTGTCCTTGGCGAAACCGACTGCAGTGTCAATTTCAGCTTCGATTTCAGCAATGGCCTCATCGAGCGATCCTGGCTCTACTAGTTCCATAATTCGCGCTACCGGGTCCCGTTTTTTCCACTCCAGAAACGCGGCCTCGCTACGGTACCCAATGTCGTTGTCGTAGTCGGGACCACAGTGTTCACGCCAGCGATATGTGGAAAACTCTAGAAAGACCGGTCCCTTCCCGGAATCAATCAGTTTTAGAGCAGATCGCGTTACCTCAGTTACCTGATCCAGGTCGTTCCCATCGACAGCGAACACCGTTACCCCGTGCCCTGCCGCCAACTGGGAGATCGCACGATGCTCCGGCTGGCGGACCGACAGGGGCGAATAAACCGAGTAAAGGTTGTTCTCACACGAGAAGAGAATCGGCAGATGCTTCAGGGAAGCGAAGTTCAGGCTCTCGTGGACTACCCCTGTCTCCATGGCCCCGTCGCCGAAGAATACTGCCACCCTGCGCCGATCGCCCCTCATCTGAGCCGTCAGCGCTGCACCAACCGCTATAGGAACAGTGCTACCGACGATTGGCGTGGCACCAATGAAACCGGCACTCAGGTCGGTCAGGTGCATTGAACCGCCCCTGCCTCCACAGCACCCCGTTGCTTTTCCGTACAATTCGGCCAACATCCGCTTGAGGTCACCGCCCTTGGCCAAGTAGTGAGCGTGGTTCCGGTGTCCGGAGAAGACCCAGTCCGTACGGTCCAGCACTGAGCAGACGCCAACTGCGGCCGCCTCCTGACCGATGCTCAGATGAACAGGGCACCGCATCTCCTGCTCGGGATAGAGGTCGACGATCCGCTCCTCAACCATGCGAATCCGAATTATGTCGAGGAGAAGGCGACGGCGCAGATCGTCGTCAAGAGTCATGGGACAAACCAGTAGTAGTCGCCCGTGTAACAGGTCTCTTTGAACAGTTCTACCCATTCCCGGTCAGAGAGGATGGTCCGGGCCGTGAGGTTCCACTTCATCATCCTCTGCTTTTCCTCTTCGTCTCGGTATGCGTCGACGGTTACGTAGGCAAACCTACGACTTACCCGCTCGATCTCACCCAAGGCTTGAGCGACTCCCTCCCGATCCAGGTTGTGAATTGTGTTGATGGCAACCACCAGATCAAACGAGCCGTCATCGAACGGTAGACACCTTGCGTCAGCCACCTGAAGATGAGGGTGAACATCGCTGTCAGCACAACCGACCGCGTACTCGCTGATGTCCACCCCGCTCACCGATACCCCCGGGATCAACTCCTTGAAGTCACGCACCATGAAACCCTTGGCGCAGCCGACATCGAGAACGGTACTCTGTTCTGTCAGGCCGTAGAAGTCCCGGAAGGTGGGAACGACTGGTTGCCAGA
>JASMKJ010000277.1 GCA_030749275.1 Acidimicrobiales bacterium | reverse complement strand
GAAATTCAGTGCCCTTATAGGAAAGATCAATTCGCACGGTTTGGGCGGAGGTCACCATTAGGAAGGTAGTTTCATATTGGCTTCGGAGGGAAAAGATGTTTGATCTTGTTATTCGTAACGGGACAGTGATTGACGGTACCGGGAATCCCGGTCGAATTGCTGATGTCGCGTTAAGCGACGGACGGATAGTGACAGTGGGAGAGGTTACCGAGCAATGTGATCGCGAAATTGACGCAACGGGGTTAGTGGTTGCGCCGGGTTTCGTGGATGTTCACACACATTTCGACGCCCAAGTGTTTTGGGACACGACGCTGTCTCCATCGCCACTGCACGGCGTCACAACGGTCATCAGTGGGAACTGTGGTTTCACAATCGCGCCTCTTGAACCCGAACATGGCGATTACATGATGCAGATGTTGGCGAGGGTCGAAGGTATGCCGCTGACATCCCTACAAGAAGGCGTGCCTTGGAACTGGAGAACGTTTGGTGAGTATCTAGATTCAATTGACGGGACCTTGATGCCAAATGCAGGGTTTCTCGTAGGTCATAGCGCGCTCCGGAGAACAGTTATGGGTGAACGCTCCGTAGGTGAGTTCGCTTCAGATGATGAGCTTCAAGCCATGAAGCAGCTATTAGCTGAAAGCATCTCGGCGGGAGGATTAGGTTTCAGTTCCTCGTGGGCAAAGACCCACAACGACGCGGACGGCGAAGCAGTGCCCTCTCGTCACGCATCTCAGGAAGAACTCATTGAGCTATGTTCGGTGCTTCGAGATTCCGATGCAGTAGCTCTCGAATTCATACCAACCATCGAACGATTCGATGACGAGGTCTATCAACTACTCACCGATATGTCGGTGGCCGCAGACAAGCCACTTAATTGGAACGTCATTTTCGCCAATGCACGACAGGCGGATCTCATAGAGGAGAAACTGCAGGCCTCGGATTTCGCCGCTCGACAGGGTGGTCGAGTGATTGCATTAACGGCCCCTATGCCAGCTGTAAGCCGTTTGTGTTTTGAAAGTGGGTTCTTGCTTGACACTCTCCATGGCTGGACTGAACCAATGGCGCTACCAAATGAAGAAAAGTTGGCATTGTTGTCAGATCCTGAGCGGCGTCGAGAACTAAACGAAGATGCCCAAAAGCCGAGCGCCTTCAGAGGAGTGGCACGTTGGGAACGTCTCACAGTCGGCGAAGTGACCAAAGAGGGTTTGAAACATCTCGAAGGTCGGACCATTGGCGACATAGCTGAGGAGACCGGTGACACTCCGTGGGACACTTTGTGCGAGATAGTCGTCGAAGATGACCTCAAAACCGGACTCTACCCACCTGCAGCTGGCGACAATGAGGAATCTTGGGCTTTGCGTCAAGCCCTGTGGAATGACGACCGCTGCCTCATCGGGGCCTCTGATGCCGGAGCCCACTTGGACTTTCTCGCAACGTTTAACTACTCGACCTATCTGCTGGCAGCCGCTCGAGACCGCAACTTATTAAGCCTCGAAGGCGCTGTGAACAAACTCACCGACGTCCCGGCACGCCTCTACGGCCTAAAAGATCGTGGACGAATCGAAGAAGGCTGGTGGGCTGATTTGGTCATCTTTGACGCCGCAGAAGTAGCCCCAGCGGAGGTAGAAGTGCGCGAGGATCTTCCTGGCGGCGCCTGGAGGCTATACAGCGAAGCTGTCGGGGTTCATCATGTGTTCATCAATGGTGAACATGCAGTTCGGAATGGTGAATTCACCGACGCTCGACCCGGCGCGCTACTTCGCTCGGGCAGAGACACGGAGCGAGTATCCGCCACTGCTTAGGCCAGATCAATGGTCTCGTCCCTCGGGGTCCAAAATCGTTACCAATTGTTCGATATCGAATTCTGGTTGCTGGGAAGGGCCGATAAGTCGTGCTTCAGCTGTTTCGAGACGTTTGACTGTGTCCTTAATGGCTGAGACCGCTGACGGCGGAACCACAACAGCTCCATGGCGATCCGCGTGAATGATGTCACCTGGAGAAACCAACATTCCGTGAACCGTTACCGGAATGGCGTATTCAACGACGTGAATCCACCCATGAGACGGTCCATAAAATCCTGCTAGGGCACCGAACCCTTCCGCCCACATGTCGGCATCTCGGATCGAGCCATTGGTGACCACTCCAATTGATCCAAGCCCTTTATGGAGGTTGCTGTTTACCTCACCCCAATGGGCGCCAAACCCTACTGGTTCATCTACGTCCTCAATCACGGTAACCGTGGGGCCTGGGGGCTCTGCTATGTGTCTGAAATAATCGATTCGCGTCGCCAAATCCTCGGCCTTGCTGCGACCTGAAGGTTTGGTCGCTTTGACAGTGGCTGTCCGCGCGAAACCCACCATTGGCAGCAATGAAGTGTCATGACATATAAAGGGCTCAGTCGTGAAACCTTCGGTACGGCGGTCGGGGGCTATGGCTTCTATCGCGTTGCAGATAGTCGGGGTGTCAAATTCCCTGAGAGCTGTTATGTCAGACAATTCCGGCATAGCCGAATTCTAGATAGGAATCAGACCAACTCGATGAGCGCCATGGGGGCGTTGTCACCTTGGCGAGGGCCCAATTTGAGGATTCTGGTATATCCGCCTGGCCGATCTTCATACCTAGGTCCAATTTCATCAATGAGTTTTTGTGCCATTTCTTGGTCACCGTTAAGGCTTGAGACGAGTTGCCGGTGCCGGTGAAGACTGTTGGACCCAGCGCTGGCTTTCTTTGCTTTCGTGATTAGCTTTTCCGCGTATGGGCGGAGCGCCTTAGCTTTTGCTTCGGTGGTTTCGATGGCTTCGGCTGCGAACAGCGACGCGGCGAGATTAGCCATCATCGAACGTTGGTGACTTGAACTGCCGCCGAGGCGGCGACCCTTCTTCGGAGTTGGCATCAGGTTGCTCCTATTGAATCGTGGGGGTCATACCTTTGAGCGCTAGCCCCCGCTCATCAAGTTTTTGGATGACCTCGTCAAGTGATTTTTGACCGAAATTCGTTATCGCCATTAGATCATCAATGCTCTTTTCGAGAAGCTCACCGATACTGTTGACTTGGCCTCGCTTGAGGCAGTTGCGGGGCCGCTCACTCAGATCTAAATCTTCAATCGGGAGTTCGAGTTCTGGGGAAGTGGTCTCCACGATTGCGATTTCTTGGATCTCTAACCCCAACGGTTCCTCGCTCATATCCGCCACGAGCCCGACAAGGGTCCGCAGTGTGTCCCCAGCAGAAGCAAGTGCATCTCGCGGACTCATGGCTCCATCGGTATCGATGTCCAGAATCAGGCGGTCGAAATTTGTCGATTGTTCAACTCGGGTTGGCTCTACTTCGAGTGATACTCGACGCACCGGACTAAACAGAGCATCAATAGGGATGACTCCGATCGTTGCACTACTGTCCTGATTTTCCGATGACAGGTAGCCGCGTCCTTGTTGGATAGTGAGATCAACTCCAAGTCGTCCACCTTTACTGAGCGTTGCTATGTGGAGTTCCGGGTTGATGCATTCAACCTCGGCACCCCAATCGAAGTCGCCAGCGGTGAGGTCACAGGCGCCGGATGCGTCAACACGCACAGCGACCGCTTCGTCACTTTCGCAAGTAAGGACGATGTCTTTCAGGTTCAGGATGAGGTCAGTGACATCTTCGACAACACCTTCGATCGTCGCGAATTCATGAAGGGCCTCTTCTCCGTCGAACTTCACCTGAGTGATTGCCGCACCAGGCACCGACGACAGCAGGGTGCGTCGCAGGGAATTACCGATGGTGTGACCAAAGCCTGGTTCAAGAGGACCGATAGCAAATCGCTGACGGTTATCCTGCTCTTCTCCGAGGGCTTCAACTGTTGGGCGCTGCATGGTGAGCATGCTCACAATATCTCCATTTGACCGAGGGTGGACTACTTGCTGTACAACTCAACAATGAGTTGCTCGCGAACAGGTATTTCGATTTGTTCGCGCGTTGGGAGTTCTCGAACGGTGACTTGTTGACCACCATCGCCAGCATCGAGCCACATCGGTGCGGCGCGATCGAGGACATCGAGATTCCATCGGATAGTGACGATTTCACGGGCTTTGGGCCGCAACTCAATCACATCACCTTTGCGGGCACGGAAGCTGGGCACGTTGACCCGTCGACCGTTGACATTGATATGTCCGTGACTCACGAACTGACGGGCTTGCGGGCGAGTAGCCGCCCACCCGGCGCGATACACAATGTTGTCAAGCCTGAGTTCAAGGAGGCGCAATAGGTTCTCGCCTGTAACACCTCGCTGTTTTGCCGCTTCAACATAAGTATTTCGGAACTGCTTTTCAGTAATGCCGTAGGTAAAGCGCGCCTTTTGTTTTTCTTGTAACTGGACCAAGTACTCGGAGTTCTGACTGCGCCTGCGCCCGCGGCCGTGTTCACCCGGCGGGTACGGCCTTTTATCCAAGGCTTTGGTCTCACCTGAGGTTCCCCAGACGTTGATTCCTAAACGTCGGGATACTCGTGCTTTGGGTCCGGTGTAACGCGCCATATCTCAGACCCTCCGCCGCTTAGGTGGCCGACAGCCGTTATGGGGTACCGGGGTCATGTCCTTGATACCAGTGATTTCTATGCCGGTGTTCTGTATTGAACGAATCGCAGTTTCTCTCCCTGAACCAGGACCTTTGACTTGGACATCTACTCGGCGAACTCCATGTTCCATGGCTTTACGCGCTGCTTGTTCTGCAGCTTGTTGCGCTGCGAAGGGCGTGGACTTCCTTGACCCTTTGAACCCAACGTTGCCCGCCGAAGCCCACGAAACAATGTTCCCCTTTTGGTCACTAAAGCTAATAATGGTGTTATTGAAAGAACTCTTGATGTGCGCGACACCATGTCCGACATTCTTGCGTTCTTTGCGGCGGGGACGCCGTGCTGGTTGGGGATTGGCCATGGTCTTCTTTCAGTCCGTTTCGTGGCCGGCGGTCACTTGAGGACCTTTTTCTTGCCTGCGACTGTCTTTCGTGGTCCTTTTCGAGTACGAGCGTTGGTGTGGGTGCGCTGCCCTCGCACCGGTAGGCCGCGTCGGTGGCGGATTCCTTGGAAGCAGCCAATTTCGATTTTGCGTTTTATGTCTTGAGCTACATCTCTTCGGAGATCTCCCTCAACGGTGTAGTTCTCATCAATGAAGTTGCGTACTTTGACAATTTCCTCGTCCGTGAGGTCGCGGACACGCGTGGCCCGACCGATGTTGAGGGCTTCGCATATATCTGAAGATCTGGTACGCCCGATCCCATAGATATATGTGAGGGCTACCTCGACTCGTTTTTCTCTGGGGATGTCTACACCTGCAATACGGGCCATATCCAATAACTCCTATCCCTGTCGCTGCTTGTGTCGCGGATTAGGACAGATCACGCGAATTCGACCGTGACGCCGAATGACTCGACACTTATCACAGATCTTTTTAACGCTGGGTCGGACCTTCATTTGGATACCTGGTGCTGGGGCCACGAGGTGCATGACACCTCAATAGTGTGGCCGAGTGCGGACGCGGCGTTGCTGGATCGACCAACAAGCCGAAGAAAGAGCATACCGGCAGCCGCCTCAGGCACCAATCTCAGTTCCATAGTCAACGTCTACTTTCAATTGCGTCAACGATTCGGTCTTGTACCTCTTTTTCGGTTCCCAGGCCGTCTACTGACACCAAAATGCCTTGAGAAGAGTAAAAATCCAGCAGCGGTGCAGTCTCTGCTTGGTAGAGCTCTAATCGTCGTTTAATCGCCTCAGGTGAATCATCGTCTCGGCCGCGCGCACGCATTCTTTGGGTCACCACATCATCGGGAACTTCAATATTGATAGCAACATCAATATCGGATGGTGCCAGCATTTCCATTAGACCTTGGGCTTGGGCGTCGGTTCGAGGAAAGCCGTCCAGCAAGAAACCACTGTCAACATCCGATTGCCCAAGGCGTTCCTGAACAATGCCCAAGATGAGATCGTCGGATACCAGGTCTCCAGCTTCCATTACTGTCTTTGCTTGCAGACCCAGCTCGGTGCCTTCGGCGACCGCGGCTCGGAGCATGTCGCCAGTGGAGATGTGGGGGATTCCGTAGTGCTCAACCAAGAGTGCACATTGAGTGCCTTTCCCAGCGCCTTGTTTCCCTAAGATCACGAGTCGAATCATTGCAGGTGTCCCGGGTTACTTGAGGAAACCCTCATAGTTACGTTGGAGCAGCTGGCTGTCCACCTGCTTCATCGTTTCCAGAGCTACCCCTGCCGCGATGAGAATCGACACGCCGCCAAAGCCGATAGCTGCTCCTCCGCCACCCATCGCGCCTAGGTCGCTGGTCAGGGACAAGAGAACCGTCGGGATAAGTGCGACGAACGCGATGAAGAGTGCTCCCGGCAAGGTAATCCGATTGAGGATTCTGGCTAGGTAGCGCTCAGTCTGTGGTCCAGGGCGTACTCCCGGTACGAAGCCACCTTGTTTACGGATGTTGTCGGCTTGCCGTACCGGATCAAACGAGATCGCTGTGTAGAAGTATGCGAAGCCGACGATCAACATGCCGAAGAACAGGATGTAGACGATGCTGTCTGGTTGAGTGAGGTAGTCGTTTATGAAAGTCTGCAACCAACCCCAATTCGCGACGTTGGATAACAAAACCGGCAAGAAGAGAATCGAGCTTGCGAAAATCACCGGGATAACGCCGGACTGGTTGACCTTCAGGGGGATGTAGGTGTTTTGGCCTCCGTACATCTTCCTACCGACTTGGCGTTTCGAGAATTGGACTGGAATGCGCCGTTGTCCTTGCTCGATGAAAATGATCGCGACCATCATGGCTATAGCAACGAAGATCGCCGCCGCTAGGTAGAAGTTCCCTTCGACCGCTCGTAAGCGGGCCCCGTCGAACGGAATCGTTGACACCACTGAAGCAAAGATCAGCAATGACATGCCGTTTCCGACGCCGCGTTGGCTAATTAGTTCGCCCATCCACATGAGAAGGGCTGTTCCCGCTGTGAGGGAAAGGATGACTAATGACACACGGGGGAAGGTGAAGTCAGGGATAACGATGACTGCGCTCGTGTTTCCCAGAGCTGTACCTTGACCACGACCGAAAATAAAGGTGATGCCGGTCGCCTGGATGAAGGCAATGGCAAGTGTCAAGTAGCGGGTGTACTGAGTTATCTTTCGTTGGCCCACCGCTCCTTGTTGTTGAAGTTGTTCTAGGCGGGGGATAGCGACAGTCAAAATCTGGATGATGATGGACGCAGTGATGTACGGCATGATCCCAAGAGCGAAAATCGCGAAGTTGGTCAACGCTCCACCCGAAAACAGGTTTAGAAGAGCAAGCACGCCGCCCGTTTGGTCAGCTTGTTCCCGTAGGGAAAGAATCGCGTCGAAATCAATGCCGGGAACGGGCACTTGGGATCCGAGGCGATATGCGCCGAGGATCGCGATGGTGAACAAGATCTTTACTCGAAGATCTGGGACACGAAATATGTTGCGCATACTCCCGAGCAAGGTGAACCTCGTTTATCGGTTGGTGTGCTGGTTGCCGCGTGCGGGTGGACGCGGTCCCTTAAATGTAGGCGGAAGAATCTCAACGGTACCTCCTGCAGCTGTGATCGCAGCTTCCGCGCTTTTTGACACGGCGTGAGCTTTCACGGTTACCGGACGGTCGATTTCGCCGCGCCCGAGGACTTTCACCATTGCTCCCTTGGCGACCAGCCCCTTCTTGAGAAGCGCTTCGGGGGTGACATCGTTGAGTTCTGAATCGGCGATTGTGTCTAGGTTGATCGGCTGGTATTCGACTCTGAAAGGGTTGGTGAAGCCTTTCATCTTGGGGAGGCGGCGTTGAAGTGGTAATTGTCCACCTTCGTACCAAACAGGAACTTTGCTGCGCGCTTTGGTGCCTTTCATTCCGCGTCCTGCTGTCTTACCTCCTTTGCCTGCAATGCCGCGGCCTACCCTCTTGGGTCGTTTCTTGGAGCCAGGGGCGGGTTGTAGGTCGTGTGGTTTCAGCATTGCTACTTCTTCAGCTTTCTTGGACGTCGATGAGGTGAGCGACTTTGTGGATCATCCCTCTTATCTCGGGGCGGTCGGGCAATGTGTTGGTCTTGCCTATACGGCCCAGGCCCAGAGCTCGGAGAGTTCCGCGATGCTTTGGTTTCGAACCAATCGCTGAACGTACTTGTTTGACTACTAAATCGCTCATGAAGATACCTCTGCAGCGGTTTTGGGCTGGAGGGCTTGTCGTTCTGATTCTCGATATGCGGCCAATAGCGCGGCGGGTATGCATTCTTCTGCCGAAAGGCCCCGTAGTGCTGCGATTTCGTCAGGGCGTTTCAAACCTTGTAAGCCTTGAATTGTGGCCTTGGCAACGTTGATGTGATTCGACGATCCGAGAGATTTCGCCAAGACGTCGTTGATGCCGGCTTCTTCGAGAATGGCGCGGGCTGCTCCCCCTGCAATGACTCCAGTACCGGGGGCCGCTGGTTTGAGGAGAACGCGACCTGCACCCATTTCGCCGAGAATCGGGTGAACGATGGTTGATCCGGCGAGTGGTACCCGGAACAAGTTCTTTTTTGCTTCTTCGGTGCCCTTTTGAATGGCGAGCGGAACTTCTTTTGCTTTTCCGTAACCGAGACCTACTTGGCCTGCTCCGTCGCCGATCACCACCAGTGCCGTGAAGGAGAACCGGCGACCGCCCTTCGAGACTTTGGCCACTCGATTGATGTCAATCACTCTTGACTCTCGAAGTCCGTCATCCCCGCTGTTGCGCGGGTTGTCGTCGCGACGGCGATCGTCTCGACGGCGGTTACCGCGGTCATCGTTTCGGCGATTTTGATTGTCTTTTGCATCCGTCATGGTCAGCTCCTAAAACTTCAGCCCGGCGGCGCGGGCTGCGTCGGCAAGGGCCGCTACACGGCCGTGATATTTGTTTCCTCCGCGGTCAAATACAACTGATTCAACGCCTGCTGCTTGGGCACGTTCGGCCAATAGCTGACCCACTTTGGCGGCGGCTTCTTTGTTGCTCGTGGCGTTACTGCGCAGGTCTGCTTCTGAGGTCGAGGCTGCGACAACAGTTCGACCATTCTCGTCGTCAACAATTTGGGCTGAGATGTGTCGATTGGATCTGAAGACGCTCAGCCGTGGACGGCTGGTGGTGCCATTGATCTTCTTGCGAACTCGAAGTTGGCGGCGTTGGCGTTGGGCGCTTCGTGATGTCATGTCAATACCTACTTCGCGGCCTTACCGGCTTTGCGGATCACATGTTCGTCGACGTATCTGATTCCTTTGCCTTTGTAAGGTTCGGGCTTTTTGAGGGCCCGAATGTCAGCTGCTACTTGTCCGACAAGTTGTTTGTCGATCCCTGAAACTTTGATAATCGTTGGTTCGGGTACTTCAAAGGTGATGCCCTCTGGGGCGTCCACCTTGACTGAGTGGCTAAAGCCGAGCGCTAACTCCAATGCGTCGCTTCCTTTAGCTTGAGCTCGGTAGCCCACACCGACGATGTTGAGTTCTTTCATGAAGCCGTTGGCGACACCTTCGACCATGTTGTTGACGAGTGCTCGGGCGAGGCCGTGAAGAGAGCGTTGTTGTCGTGTGTCATCGGTTCGGCTGACAGTTATTACCGAATCTTGGACCTCAACTTCGATACCTTCTGGCATCTCTTGGGTCAGTTCTCCTTGGCTTCCAGAAACCTTGACGGTACTCGCCGAAACTTCAACGGAAAGTCCATCTGGGACTGCAATTGGGGCGTTGCCTACTCGTGACATGCGTGTCTCCTACCAGACATAACAGAGCACTTCGCCACCGATATGGTTGCGGCGGGCTTCTCTGTCAGTCATTAGGCCTTTACTGGTCGATAGAACGGCTATGCCTAGCCCGCCGAGAACTCGGGGGACGCTGTCGGACTTGGTGTACACCCGAAGACCTGGCTTCGAGATTCTTTTCAAACCCGAAATGGTGCGGCTCCGGTCTGGGGTGTATTTGAGTTGGATCGAAAGGGTTTGACCGGGGCGATCAGCGGCATCGGCCGTCTGAAAGTCGGCGATGTAGCCTTCCGCTTTCAATATGGCTGCTAGGGATTCCTTCAGTTTGGAGGAAGGCATCTCTACGTGGTCCTTGTATCCCTGATGTGCGTTGCGCACACGGGTAAGCATGTCGGCGATTGGGTCGGTCATTGTCATTGTGATTCTCCCCTCACCAGCTCGCCTTGGTTACGCCTGGGATTTCCCCTGCGTGAACCATTTCGCGTAGACATACTCGACAGAGTCCGAACTTGCGATACACGGATCGCGGTCGACCACAGCGACGGCACCGTGTGTAGCCGCGGACCTTGAACTTCGGGGTTCGTTGTTGTTTGTTACGAAGAGCCTTCTTGGCCATCAGTTCTGCCCTTCACTGCGGAACGGAAACCCAAGCGCCGTGAGTAGCGCTCGGCCCTGTTCATCGTTTGTGGCGGATGTCACTAGCGTGATATCCATGCCTCGGATTTTGCTTACTGAGTCGTAGCTGATTTCTGGGAAGATCAATTGTTCGGTAACTCCAAATGTGTAATTGCCGTGACCGTCGAAGGAACGGGGTGATAGTCCACGAAAGTCACGGATTCTGGGGATAGCGAGGCTTACGAGCCGGTCGTAGAATTCCCACATCCGGTTGTTACGCAGGGTCACTTTTGCCCCGATCGCGTTTCCTTCGCGAAGCTTGAACCCGGCAATCGATTGCTTTGCGCGGGTAATAGCCGGCTTCTGGCCGGTGATCTTTGTGAGGTCTTCAACCGCGCTGTCTAGGAACGCTCTGTTAACTAGCGCGTCTCCTACGCCAGAGTTGACGGCGATCTTAGTTAGCTTTGGTACCTGCATGACGTTGGCGAGCCCGAGCTGAGTTTGTAGTTGGTCCCGGAGGGTCTCGCGGTAGAGCACTTTCATCCTGGGTTCGATAAGCGTGGCGGTCACGACAACTCCTCCCCTGATTTCTTGTGGTAGCGAACCTTTGTATCGCCCTCGGTGCGATATCCGACCCGCCCGGCATCACCGGTTTTAGGGCATATCACCGCGACGTTTGAGGCGTTGATCGTCAGGGCTATGTCGATGATCCCGCCTTGGTCGTTCGTTTGTGTGGGCGGTTGATGTTTACGTCCAGTGTGGACACCTTCGACGGTAACTCGGTTGTTTTCTGCATCGACTGACATCACGTGACCTTCAGTGCCTTTGTCTTTACCCGAAAGAACGCGAACAAGGTCACCTTTTTTGATTTTCATCAAAGGACCTCCGGAGCTAGGGAAACAATCCGCATAAACCTGTGATCTCGCAATTCGCGACCCACTGGTCCGAAGATGCGGGTACCTCGCGGTTGCCGATTTTCATCGATAAGTACGGCAGCATTTTCATCAAATCGGATATAGCTACCATCAGGACGGCGGCGTTCTTTACGTGTTCGTACCACCACGCATCGAACCACTTCGCCTTTTTTCACACCCGCACCAGGGATGGCATCTTTGACCGTCGCCACGAATACATCGCCTATCGAGGCATATCGTCGCCCTGTACCTCCGAGGACGCGAATGCACAGCACTTCTCTGGCACCTGAGTTGTCGGCGACTTTAAGTCGGGATTCTTGTTGGATCACTTCATCGACTCCAAAATCAACGTGCTCGTTCGACGATTTCAACGAGACGCCACCGCTTTTTCTTTGACAGTGGTCGAGTCTCCATGACTCGAACCCGGTCTCCGAGGCGGGCATCATTTTCTTCGTCGTGCGCGTAGAGCTTCTTGGTTTGTTGAACAGTCTTGAAGTAGCGAGCGTGACGAACCCGTTCGGTGACTGCGACAACGACGGTCTTTTCCATGCTCGTCGATACGACCAACCCTTCTCTCGTTTTCCGTCGCTTTCTTTCTTGGGGGGTGACCTGTATGTCGTTCATGAGTTGTCCTCCACTGTTGCTGCTTCAGCGGCCGCGATTTCTCGTTCCCTGAGAACAGTGTTGATTCGGGCGATGTCTCGTTTGACCTGCGAAATTCGACCCGCGTTTTCCAATTGGCCTGTGGCGAATTGGAAACGTAGGTTGAATAGTTCTTGCTTGGAGTCGCCGAGCTGGTCGAGGAGCTGGTCATCGGCGAGTTCGCGTAGTTCCGCTGCGGCAGCCATCAGATCGCCTCCTCGCGACTCACCACTCGCGCCTTGATGGGGAGTTTTTGAATGGCCCGATTAAGAGCACCATGGGCGAGCTCTGGGTCGACTCCACCGAGTTCGAACATCACTCTGCCCGGCTTTACGACAGCGACCCAACGTTCGGGGTTGCCTTTTCCTGAGCCCATGCGG
Source organism: Acidimicrobiales bacterium (assembly GCA_030749275.1). Classification (GTDB taxonomy): domain Bacteria; phylum Actinomycetota; class Acidimicrobiia; order Acidimicrobiales; family Poriferisodalaceae; genus UBA6944. The sequence continues at coordinate 6,932 of JASMKJ010000277.1, read as the reverse complement.
GTTTCTGCTGGTTTAGCGGTTACCGGTTTATCCGGAAAGACGTTGATCCAAACCTTTCCGCCACGTTTTACGTGTCGCGTCATTGCGATACGGGCGGCTTCGATCTGACGAGCGGTGATCCACCCTGGTTCTAGGGCTTGAATGCCGAAATCGCCGAAGTTCATCGTGGTTCCGCCCTTTGCGCGGCCCTTGGTCCGGCCGCGATGAGTTTTGCGGTGCCTGACTTTTCTAGGCATCAACATGTCAGTCATCTCCCGGTCGGAAGTTGGGGGTTTGACTTTGTTCGCGAGTTGCGCGCTCGATCTGCTCTTCTTCTTCGAGAAGCTTTTCAAACTCAGGGTCAGCTTCTTTGACCAACGGTGCTGGCTCTTCGATTTCGTCGCCTGGCACGTCTGTTCGCCGACCGCCAGAGGAAACGACTGGGGCATTGTGTTCGGCTGATCCCGATGTTTCGCCAACTGCCATTGCTGCTTCTCTGCTAATGCGTTCGTCCGCGGACACCTTGTAAGGCAATATGTCGCCCTTGTATAACCAGACTTTGACGCCGATTCGTCCTGCAGTTGTTCTAGCTTCACGGAATCCATAGTCGATGTCGGCTCTTAGCGTGTGGAGCGGTACTCGCCCCTCGCGGTACCACTCCGTTCGGGCCATTTCGGACCCGCCTAATCGCCCGGAACATTGGACACGAATCCCGAGGGCACCTGCTTTTTGTGCGTTTTGAACTGCACGTTTCATTGCACGTCGAAATGCGACTCGCCCCGCTAGCTGATCTGCTACGCCTTGGGCAATGAGAGCGGCATCCAGTTCGGGTTGCTTAATCTCTTGAATGTTGAGTTGGACTTTTGGATTTCCGGATATTTTCGTGAGCCCTTCTCGGAGCCGGTCTGCTTCCGCACCACGGCGACCAATCACGATGCCGGGGCGGGCGGTGTGGACATCGACCCGTAAACGATCGCGGGTGCGTTCTACCTCGATTCGACTGATCGCAGCGTGTGGGAGTTCAGTTTGTAAGAAGTTGCGGATTTCCCAATCTTCGATGATGTAGTCCTGGTAGTCCTTGTCGGCATACCAACGTGATTTCCAATCGGTGGTGATACCCAGTCGGAAGCCGTAAGGGTTAACTTTCTGCCCCACGATTAGGCCTCCTTCTCGTCTTGTTCGTCAATTGCTGTTGTCTCATCTGATGTTTCGGGTTCTGCGTCGTCACTTGTGGCTGATTCGTCACTTTCATTGTGTTGGTCTGAGATCTCGTTTTGTTCAGTAACGGCTTCTGCTTCAGCGGCTTCAGCGTCAACGGTCGTATCTTCAGCGACTTCAGTGTCAACGGTCGTATCTTCTTCGGATTCCTTGCTTGCTGCTACGCGGGCCGCTCGATCAGCGTCAGCGCTTCGTCGTCCGGTGGCAGCGAGCCGTGCAGCTCGTGTCTCCAATTCTTCTTCAGAAAGTTGGGCCACGACCACAGTGATGTGGCAAGTTCGTTTGTTGATTCGCGTAGCACGACCGCGGGCTCGTGGTCGCCATCGCTTCAAGGTGGGTCCTTCGTCGGCCCAGCATTCCGCTACGTAGAGTTCGTCGGCGGCTAGGTGCTCATTATTCTCGGCGTTGGACACAGCGCTCTCCAGAACCTTGGAGATCACCGTTGCTGCTCCTCGATCACAGAATTGAAGTTCTTCTCGAGCCTGATCGAGATCTTCGTCACGGATGAGGTCAAGAACAACTCTGGCTTTGGAAGCGGATAGACGCGCGAATTTGTGGGTCGAGCGTGCTCCAGCTACTGCTTCGAGGTCGATTAGTCCACTCACGCGGTGCCTCCTCGCTCCTGGCCCGAGTGAAACTTGAAGGTTCGAGATGGAGAGAACTCCCCGAGCTTGTGGCCGACCATTGATTCCGTTATGTACACGGGAACGTGTTTGCGTCCATCGTGAACGGCGATGGTGTGACCGATCATTTCGGGGATGATTGTTGAACGTCTGCTCCAAGTTTTGACGACCTGCTTTTCGCCACTTTCGTTGAGCGCGTCGACCTTCTTCAGTAGATGGTCATCCACAAATGCGCCTTTTTTCAAACTACGTGGCATTGGTTACCTCCGCGATCCGCGGGTACGGCGACGTCGAATAATCATGTCGCTGGACTTCTTGTTCTTGTTCCGGGTACGGCCCTCGGGTTTGCCCCATGGGGATACTGGATGACGGCCTCCGGAGGTCTTTCCTTCGCCGCCTCCAAGTGGGTGATCTACTGGGTTCATCGCCACGCCACGAGTTTGGGGGCGAACGCCTTTCCACCGGTTGCGTCCCGCTTTGCCTATCTTGATCAGGTCCGCTTCGGCGTTGCCGACGGATCCGACTGTTGCTCGACAATCGATGGGCACGCGACGCATTTCAGTGCTTGGGAGCCGCACCGTGGCGTAGGCACCTTCTTTCGCTACCAGTTGTACACCTGCGCCTGCAGATCGGGCCATTTGACCTCCGGCACCAGGTTTCAGCTCGATGTTGTGGATAGTGGTCCCTACCGGCATGTAGCGAAGAGGTAGCGCATTGCCAACGCGAATTTCCGCACGTTGCCCACTTTCGAGTTTGTCGCCTAGTTCTAGACCCGCCGGCGCCAAGATGTAGCGTTTTTCGCCATCGTGATAATGCAAGAGCGCTATGCGGCAATTGCGGTTCGGGTCGTATTCAATACTCGCTACTGTTGCTGGCACGCCGTCCTTGGTGCGTTTGAAGTCGATTATTCGATAGCGCTGCTTGTGGCCGCCTCCGCGATGGCGAGAGGTTTTTCGGCCGTTGTTGTTTCGTCCACCGGTGGAATGCTTTTTAGCGAGTAGCGATTTTTCTGGGCGGGTAGTGGTCAGCTCACTGAAGTCGGAGACCGTTTGGAAGCGCCTTCCTGGACTTGATGGTTTACGTACGCGAATTCCCATGACTATGTCTCGAAGATCTGTATCGAGTCACCTTCGGCAAGGGTGACAATGGCCCGCTTGGTGTTCGGTCGCTTTCCCAACGTGTTGTTTCGTCGGTTCCGGCGCACTTTGCCTTTGCGGTTGAGCGTATTGACCTTGGTAACGGTCACATCAAAGATTGATTCGACTGCATGGCGAATCTCCGGTTTTGAGGCTGATGTATGGACTCGGAAGACATAGACATTCTGTTCGAGTTGTTCATATGACTTCTCAGAAACGATCGGCGAAATCACTACGTCGCGTGGGTCTTTCATGATTTCACCCCTGGAAGGGTTTCAGTAGTGAAGACAAGCCAGTCCGAACAGAGAACGTCGTAGGCATTGAGTTCCGCTGCCTGGACTAGTTGCACTGACGGCAAATTTCTGAAGCTGCGGATGGCGGTTTCGTCGTTGGCCGAGACCACCATCATGATCCGGCCGTCCAGTTCAAGGTTTTTGAGAGCCGACAAAGCGTCTTTGGTTTTAGGTCCTTCGAATTGCCATTGGTCGACTACGACAACTCGCTCACTTTGGGCCCGATCACTGAGAGCAGAACACAGCGCCAGACGGTTCATTTTCTTATTCACTTTTTTTCGGAAGCTACGTGGCTTCGGTCCGTGGACGACGCCGCCGCCAGTGAATTGTGGAGCACGAATTGACCCCTGCCTCGCTCGACCTGTTCCCTTTTGGCGAAAGGGTTTGGCCCCGCCACCGCGAACTTCTGCACGCGTTTTCGTGTTCGCGCTACCACTTCTCCTAGCTGCGAGTTGCGCTGTAACAACTTGATGGAGAACAGACAGGTTAGGTTCGATGCCGAATAGCTCATTGTCGAGCGTCACAGTGCCTGCGGTCCCACCGTCTTGGGTTCTCAGATCAAGGGTGGTTGTCATTGTGAGTCCTTCACGGCGTCGCGGACTACTACTACGCCTCCTTTAGGACCCGGGACTGAACCTCGAACAAGTAGGAGCTCTCGGGTCGCATCGGCTTCAACCACAGTGAGGTTGAGGGTGGTTACCTTTTCTGCGCCCATGCGCCCAGGCATCCTGGTGCCTTTGAACACTCGTGAGGGGGTAGCACAGGCTCCTATAGCTCCGGGTGCTCTGTGGACTCTGTGGACGCCGTGGCTGGCCTTTTGGCCACTGAAATTGTGGCGCTTCATCACCCCCGCAAATCCCTTACCTTTTGAGACCGCAGTGACGTCGACTTTTTCTCCAGCTTCGAGCACATCAGCAGCAAATTCTTGGCCAACTTCTATTTCGCTGACATCATCAAGCCGAAGTTCCACCAAACGTTGACCGGGTTCAACACCTGCTGTTTCGAAATGACCGGCTTCGGGTTTACTCAATTTTTCTGCTTCGCGTTGTCCAAATGTGACTTGCACTGCTGTGTAACCGTCGCGCTCGTTGGTCTTTACCTGAACCACGCGGCAGGGCTCAACTTGGAGCATGGTGACAGGCACAACCTGGTTGTCATCATCCCACAACTGGGTCATGCCCACTTTTGTGGCGACAATCGCCTTATTCGCCATGTCGGGTGTCTTTCTCTTCCAAATGGGGCCATCGGCCGCCGCTCACGCGAACGCTCCGCTCGGCATAGCCGGCGGAGCGAGAATTAGGTTGTGCCGACCGGTTACGGCCCTAAGGCCGGCCTTGCCGGACGTCGGTTCGTGTGCCTAGAAACCTAAGCACGCGGAGAGTAAACGATACCGGGGTAGCGATCGAATCACCACCCCAATACCCCCAAGAACGCTAGTTCTGTTGAATTTTGATCTCGATATCGACACCCGCAGGCAATTCCAGGCGTTGAAGGGAATCCACCGTCTTTGGTGAAGGTTCAACTATGTCGATTAGTCGCTTATGAATCCGCATCTCAAAATGTTCCCGGGAGTCCTTGTCCTTGTGGGGTGACCGAACAACCGTGTATCGGTGCTTTTCGGTCGGCAGGGGCACAGGACCCTTGATATTTGCTTGAGTCCTAAGAACCGTTTCAACGATTTTTTGGGTGCTTTGATCCACGATGTCGTGGTCGTAAGCCTTCAAGCGAATTCGAATCTTTTGCGAAGCGGCCATCGTTTTTACGAGAGGATCTTTGTAACTCGGCCTGCACCAACGGTGCGGCCACCCTCACGGATTGCGAAGCGGAGACCTTCGTCCATAGCAATCGGGTTGATTAATTCGACCGTCATGTCGGTGTTGTCGCCAGGCATACACATTTCGGTACCTGAAGGCAGCTCGACCATTCCAGTGATATCAGTGGTCCGGAAATAAAACTGAGGTCGATAGTTCGAGAAGAACGGCTTGTGACGGCCGCCTTCTTCTTTGGTCAACACGTATACCTGCGCTTCGAATTTGGTGTGAGGGGTGATTGATCCTTTAGCGCAACAAACTTGGCCACGTTCAACTTCTTCCTTGTCGATACCCCGTAGAAGCAGGCCGACGTTGTCACCGGCTTGACCTTCATCAAGGATCTTCCGGAACATTTCCACACCAGTGATCGTGGTGGTTTGCGTTTCCCGAATACCTACGATTTCGATTTCTTCGCCGGTGTTCACCACGCCAGTTTCAATCTTGCCAGTCACAACTGTGCCTCGACCCGTGATAGAGAAAACGTCCTCTACCGGCATCAAGAACGGTTTGTCTGTGTCGCGGTCTGGTTCAGGAACGGCTTCATCAACTGCTTCCATCAACTCCATGATCTGTTCCGCGGCTCCGTCGGCACCTTCCAATGCGTCCAAGGCGGAAACCTTTACAACAGGGACATCGTCACCGGGGAACTCGTATTCGCTCAGCAATTCGCGCACTTCGAGTTCGACCAATTCCAGCAGTTCCTCATCGTCAACCATGTCAACTTTGTTCAACGCAACGACGATGTAGGGGACACCGACTTGGCGTGCCAACAACACGTGCTCACGTGTTTGCGGCATCGGCCCATCCGCAGCTGACACAACGAGGATGGCACCATCAACCTGGGCGGCACCAGTAATCATATTTTTGATGTAGTCAGCGTGACCTGGCATGTCGACGTGCGCATAATGGCGATTCGCTGTCTCATATTCAACGTGAGAAATTGAGATCGTGATACCACGCTCCCGTTCCTCAGGCGCTTTATCTATGTCTTCGAACGCTGTTGCTTCACCGCCCGAACCTTCAGCCAAAACCTTGGTGATAGCAGCAGTCAGTGTGGTCTTGCCATGGTCGATATGACCCATGGTTCCCACATTCACATGCGGCTTAGTCCGCTCAAACTTCTCTTTGGACATGATTTCTCTCCGGTGTCTTCCTTTTTCTTGAGATCGATATTTGTTTCGTTAGTGGTGATTGTTACTCGCCGCGGATTCGTTTTACGATTTCTTCGGCGATATTGGGTGGGACTTGCTGGTAGTTCTCGAACTGCATCGAGTAGGTAGCCCGACCCTGAGTACGCGAACGCAGGTCGTTAGCGTAACCGAACATCTCCGATAACGGCACCTCAGCGTCAATTACTTGGGCTGTTCCTCGATTTTCCATCTGGCCAACTCGGCCCCGCCGAGCGTTGAGGTCGCCAATTACGTCACCCATATAGTCCTCTGGTGTGACTACTTCGACCGACATGATTGGTTCTAGGAGCACTGGTCCAGCAGCTCGAGCCGCTTCGCGCATTGCCATTGTGCCAGCAATTTTGAAGGCCATTTCCGATGAATCGACGTCGTGGGTTGATCCATCAATAAGGGAAACTCTCACGTCAACCATTGGGAAACCCGCTAGGGGCCCATTGTCCATTGACGACTGGAGACCGGCGTTGACAGAACTGATGTATTCCTTTGGGATGACCCCACCCTTTATGGTGTCGTCGAAGACGTACCCTTCACCGGCTTGGCTGGGTTCAAGGTTGATAACCACAACCGCGTACTGACCTGAACCACCGCTTTGTTTGATGTGACGATATTCGAATTTCTCGACCTGTTTCGTAATCGTCTCTCTGTAGGCCACTTGGGGCTTACCGATCGTAGCGTCGACTTT